>WLDY01000123.1 GCA_009704555.1 Actinomycetota bacterium
ACGACGTCTCAGGTGTTTGACTCGACTTCAAAAGGAGCAATCCGTGTCAGAACTAGCAAAGTGTCCGGTACCCCATGGCGCGAACACCCTTCAAGGAGAGACTCCTGCGAAGTGGTGGCCCAATGCTCTCAATCTCGACATCTTGCATCAGCATGACACCAAGACAAACCCATATGGTCCTGATTTCGACTACCTCGAAGAATTGAAGACGCTTGACTTCGAAGCGCTCAAGAGAGATCTCCATGAGTTGATGACGACTTCGCAAGATTGGTGGCCTGCTGATTGGGGTCACTACGGCGGCTTGATGATCCGCATGTCGTGGCATGCCGCAGGTTCCTATCGCGTCGCGGATGGTCGCGGTGGAGGTGGCACTGGAAATCAGAGATTCGCTCCGTTGAACTCTTGGCCTGATAACACCAATCTCGATAAGGCTCGAAGACTTCTCTGGCCGATCAAGAAGAAGTACGGCAAGAAAGTAAGTTGGGCTGACCTTCTCGTCCTCGCCGGAACGATCGCCTATGAGTCGATGGGTTTGAAGACATTTGGATTCGCTTTCGGTCGCTCCGACATCTGGCATCCAGAGTTAGAGATCAATTGGGGACCTGAGAATGAATGGCTCCAACCGAGTGAGTCTCGCTATGACGATGTGAATAAGCCAGAGACGATGCAACATCCCCTGGCAGCGGTGCAGATGGGCTTGATCTATGTCAATCCGCAAGGCATCAATGGAGTACCTGATCCGCTCAAGACCGCGCAACATGTGCGCGAGACCTTCGCGCGTATGGCGATGGATGATGAGGAGACGGTTGCACTCACCGCGGGTGGGCACACGGTCGGAAAGGCGCATGGAAATGGCAAGGCAGAGCGTCTCGGACCAAGCCCTGAGGATGCGGACATCACCGAACAGGGGATGGGCTGGATGAATCACGCGACGCGAGCAGTCGGACGCGACACGGTGACGAGTGGTCTCGAAGGTGCATGGACGACACATCCGACAAAATGGGATAACGGTTACTTCGAACTCCTCTTCAAGTACGAGTGGGAGTTGAAGAAGTCGCCTGCCGGCGCCTATCAATGGGAGCCGATCAACATCGCCGAGGCTGACAAGCCGGTCGATGTAGAGGATCCATCAATTCGTTACAACCCGATGATGACCGATGCCGACATGGCGATGATCAAGGATCCGATCTATCGTGCGATCTCAGAGCGCTTCTACAAAGACCCTGCCTACTTCTCCGATGTCTTCGCACGCGCATGGTTCAAACTCACCCATCGCGACCTTGGCCCCAAGGCTCGCTACTTTGGTCCGGATGTGCCGAGAGAAGATCTCATCTGGCAAGACCCGGTTCCGCAGGGAGCTAAGGGCTATGACGTCGCGAAGCTGAAGTCTGCGATCGCATCCTCTGGACTCTCGTTGTCGGAGATGGTGACGACTGCATGGGATAGCGCACGTACCTTCAGGAGTTCGGACTTTCGAGGTGGTGCCAATGGCGCTCGCATTCGTCTCGCACCGCAGCGAGATTGGATTGGCAACGAGCCGGAGAGATTGTCTCGAGTCCTCGGTGTGCTCGAGCCAATTGCGAAAGCTCATGGTGCAAGCCTTGCTGACGCAATCGTCCTTGCTGGAAATATCGGGGTTGAGATGGCTGCGAAGGCAGCAGGTGTAATCGTCGAAGTGCCGTTCTCGCCAGGACGTGGCGATGCGACTGCTGAGCAGACCGATGTCGATTCCTTCGCTCCTCTCGAGCCGATCCACGATGGGTTCCGTAACTGGATCAAGGAGAATTACGACATCTCACCGGAGCGACTCCTTCTCGATCGCAGTCAATTGATGGGTCTTACCGCACCAGAGATGACTGCGTTGATCGGCGGAATGCGAGTGATGGGGACCAATCACGCCGGATCGAAGCATGGAGTCTTCACCGAGCGCGTTGGCGCCCTTACCACTGACTTCTTTACGACCCTGATCGACATGGGTCACGTCTGGGAGCCAGCAGGAGTCAACCTCTACAACATACGATCCCGAAAGAGCGGTTCGATCGTCTATACCGCTACACGGGTGGATCTGGTCTTCGGTTCCAACTCCGTCCTCCGCGCATATGCCGAGGTGTATGCCCAAGATGACGCTGGTGAGAAATTCGTCCATGACTTCGTCAAAGCCTGGAGCAAGGTGATGGATGCTGATCGATTCGACTTGGTCGGGTGATCGTCGAGTCGGATAAGTTAGCCGCATGACGACTGGTTCGAGGGGTCCGGAAAAGCGCCGTAATTCGTCGCGACGTAACCTGATCCTCGAACATCTCCAAGGCGTCGATCGATTCCTGAGTTCCCAAGAGATCCACAAGCAAATGAAATCTCGCGGTGAATCACTCGGTCTCGCTACGGTCTATCGCCAACTGGAAATCCTGGTCGATGAGGGTCACCTCGACTCGATCGTCTCGCCTCAGGGAGAGAAACTCTTTCGTCATTGTGGCGTCGATGAGAGCCATCATCACCACATCATCTGTCGAAAGTGTGGCATGACGCGACAGATCGAGATTTCAGAGGTCGAGGAGATGGCAGAGCTCGCGGCGAAGAGATACAAGTTCACCGAAGTCACTCACAACCTGGAGATCTTCGGCCTCTGCGAGAAGTGTTCTTAGGTCTGAAATCGATCGTGAGACCTGTAATGAGTTCGTCCCTACGAAGAAGGATCGCGACACTCTTCCTCTCGCTTCTCCTCGTTCCCGTGATGGTTCTTCCCGCGACGGCTCATACCTCTCTCTCATCGAGCATTCCGGCAGCGGGGCAGTCCCTTCAAGAATTTCCTCAAGTGATCGAACTTGTATTCAGTGAACCCCTCTTGACGATCGGCGGTGATGGAACCAACTACTTCGAACTCCTCGGACCAGAGGGAGACCTCATCGCGCTTGGCTCTATTGAAGTCGATGGCGCTGAGGTCAGAGCGCAGGTATTTGGAGCGGATTTCGAACCTGGGTCGTATCGAATCGCCTACCGCGTGGTTGCTGGTGATGGTCATGTCATAACAGGGGAGTCGAGTTTCACCTATCAGTCGGAAATAGGTGCTGAATTAGGGGAGAGTGAAGGCGGGTCTTCGGATTCCGCGAAAGGAAGTGAGTCGAGGAACGATCGATCCATCTTGGTACTCGCGATCTTGATTCTGATCACGGCCTCAGTGGCCGTGGGATTACTCCTTCGTTCGGGCGAACGGCATTCATAGGGATTTCACGTGGAGTTCACCGTCGCTGGTCCCCGCTCTCGTACGGTCTGCCTATGAGTAAGCCCATCACCCTGCTC
>WLDY01000124.1 GCA_009704555.1 Actinomycetota bacterium
ACGACCTTGATGGCACGAGGGGCCTTCCCGGATTCGCATCCACTTCATCTCGGCATGCCTGGCATGCATGGCACCGTAGCTGCCGTAACTGCGCTACAGAAGGCTGATCTCCTCATCACTCTCGGTGCGCGATTCGATGATCGAGTCACCGGAAAACTCTCTACTTTCGCGGTCAATGCCAAGGTCATCCACGCTGATATCGACCCCGCAGAGATCGGCAAGAATCGCTTCGCAGATGTCGCACTCATCGGAGATCTCAAGCGCAACATCAACGCGCTCATCCCTGCTCTCAACAATGAGTTCGCGAAGAACAAACCGGATCTTTCGACCTGGTGGAAGCAAATGGGCGGACTTCGTCAGACATATCCGCTCGGCTATGACCATCCGATGGATGGTCTCTCACCACAGTATGTAATCGAACGGATCGGTGCGATCTCGGGACCGGATTCAATCTACTGCGCTGGCGTCGGACAACATCAGATGTGGGCTTCGCAATTCATCAAGTATGAGAACCCAAGGACCTGGCTCAACTCCGGCGGACTCGGAACGATGGGTTATGCCGTTCCAGCTGCGATGGGTGCGAAGGTCGGCATGCCGGATACCACCGTCTGGGCGATCGATGGTGATGGTTGCTTCCAGATGACCAATCAAGAACTCGTCACCTGTGCGATCAACAAGATTCCGATCAAGGTCGCGATCATCAATAACGAGAGCCTTGGCATGGTCCGTCAGTGGCAGACGCTCTTCTACTCCTCCCGTTACTCAAACACGGATCTTCATTCCAAGCGCATCCCTGATTTCGTCAAACTTGCCGATGCGATGGGATGTGTCGGTCTTCGTTGCGAGAGCAAAGAAGATGTCGATGCAACAATCAAAGAGGCGATGTCGATCAATGATGCGCCGGTCGTCATCGACTTCGGCGTGCACCGTGATGCCATGGTCTGGCCGATGGTCGCTGCCGGAACTTCCAACGATGAGATCATGATCGCGCGCGAGATGGCGCCCGACTGGGGATCGCAGGAGCTATAGATGGCGATCCATACACTCTCCGTCCTCGTCGAGAACAGCCCTGGTGTGCTCGCCCGCGTTGCTGCGCTCTTCTCCCGTCGCGGTTACAACATCGACTCTCTCGCGGTAGGTCCGACTGAGGACCCCAAGATCTCTCGCATGACCATCGTCTTGAACCTTGAAGGCCACGCCCTTGATCAGGTGAGCGCCCAGCTCTTCAAACTCATCAATGTGATCGGTATCCAAGAGATGCGAGCCGACGAGAGCTACGAACGAGAGCTCCTCTTGGTCAAAGTCGCGAAGAAGGATGCGAATCTCTCATCGGTCGTTGCGACCTATGGCGCACGGATCGTCGATGATGGCGAGACTCCGATCATCGAGGCGGTCGCAGAGAGCGATCAACTCGAAGCGCTCCTCAAGGATCTCTCCTCCTACAAGGTGATCGAACTCGCCCAATCCGGTGTCATCGCTCTCGAGAAGGGGAAGATGACGCTCAGTGATCGAGTTCGACTGGAGACGGGCCTAAGTAATCCGGAGGATCCAAATAGTGCCGATGCGTTGACCGCGGATTATCAGAACTAGTGAACAAAAGAAGAGATCAAGCGATATAACGAGAAGAAGGAGCAAGGAAAGTGGCAACTATCTATCACGATGAGGATGCAGACCTTTCGATCATCCAGAGCAAGAAGGTCGCAGTCATCGGCTACGGCTCCCAAGGCCATGCCCATGCTCTCAATCTCCGTGACTCGGGTGTCGATGTCCGCGTCGGTCTCGCTGATGGATCGAAATCACGGGCAAAGGCAGAGGAGGAAGGACTTCGCGTCCTCTCGGTTGCCGATGCGGTGAAGGAAGCTGATGTCGTGATGCTCCTTGCCCCTGACCATAAGCAGCGCCACATCTACAACGAATCGATCCGCCCGAATCTCAAGCCGGGATCGGCGCTCTTCTTCGGCCATGGATTCAACATCCGATTCGGGTACATCAAGCCGGAAGCCAATATCGATGTCTGCATGGTCGCGCCGAAGGGACCAGGTCATCTTGTGCGCCGCGAATATGTCGCAGGACGCGGTGTTCCAGATCTAGTCGCTGTCGAGCAAGATGCGACTGGCAGCGCGTGGCCACTCACTCTCTCTTATGCGAAAGCAATGGGAGGTCTTCGCGCTGGAGCGATCCTCACCACTTTCACCGAGGAGACCGAGACCGATCTTTTCGGAGAGCAATCAGTCCTCTGTGGTGGCGCATCACAACTCGTCATGTATGGCTATGAGACCCTGATCGAAGCGGGATACCAGCCAGAGGTGGCCTATTTCGAGTGCCTCCATGAGCTCAAACTCATCGTCGATTTGATGTACGAAGGCGGAATCGCAAAGCAGCGTTGGTCTGTCTCTGATACCGCGGAATACGGTGACTATGTCTCAGGTCCTCGCGTCATCGATCCACATGTGAAAGAGAACATGAAGGCAGTCCTCGCTGACATCCAGAACGGATCCTTCGCTGAGCGCTTCATCAATGATCAAGATGGTGGTGCAACAGAGTTCAAGGCGCTACGCGCCAAAGGTGAAGCACATCCGATTGAAGCAGTCGGACGTGAACTTCGAAAGATGATGGCCTGGGTCAAGTCCGGTGGCAAAGAGGATTACAAGGAAGGTTCTGCATCGCGTGAGTAAACCTGTCGTATTGATCGCAGAAGAGTTGAGTCCGGCCACTCTTTCGGCCTTAGGACCTGACTTCGAAATCCGCAATTGCGATGGTGCAAATCGCGATGAACTTCTTCCTGCCCTCGCGCAAGGCGTTGATGCAGTGTTGATTCGCTCTGCCACGAAGATGGACGCGGAAGCGATCGCTGCGGCAAAAGGACTCAAAGTCATCGCGCGTGCTGGAGTCGGTCTCGACAATGTCGATATCCCCGCCGCTACCACTGCTGGCGTGATGGTGGTCAATGCTCCAACGTCGAACATCGTCTCTGCAGCCGAGCTCGCCATCGGTTTGATCCTTGCCTCTGCTCGTTTCATCTCTCCAGCGCACGCGGCGTTGAAGAACGGGAAGTGGGCTCGCTCTAAGTACACCGGTGCTGAGCTCTACGAGAAGAAACTCGGCGTCGTCGGCTTCGGCCGAATCGGTCAATTGGTCGCACAACGTATGTCCGCCTTCGGCATGGAGATCCTGGCCTACGACCCTTATCTCCAACCTGCGCGGGCCGCGCAACTCAATGCGAAGTTGGTCTCGCTCGATCAACTCCTCGCCGAGAGCGACTTCATAACGATCCATCT
>WLDY01000125.1 GCA_009704555.1 Actinomycetota bacterium
ACTTCCCTAGTAACACTGTCCAGGAGGGATCGGTCAACATCACCTATACCTTCGATCTAGCTCAGCGACTAGCGCAAACCACGAATAGCTAGTAGCACGCGTTGGTCGATGAGCCGTCTGAATGAATAAGGCGGTCTGGTGAATGAGAGGAGGGGTAAAGAAGTGTTGAGAGGCCGATGGAAATCAGCGATCTCTAGGACGCTCGTGCTCCTTCTCTCTCTTGTCTGGTCCTTTATCTGGATTGGTGGGTCGAGCGCGAGCGCGGTCGTGACTGGCAGATCTTTGGGAAGCCAGTCGATCACTGCCGCTGCATGGGCGGTCGTTGCCAATGGTCGCAATCAACCTGTGACTAGGACGCCTTATGTATTGGTGTGGTCAGTTACGGGAGGTACTGCATATGACTACCTTCAATTCCGCAACATCGGGACGATCCCGATCCAAGGTTTCGGCGTCACCATCACCCAGGTGCGACTGACGGGCAATGCCAATCCTCGTGAGATCTTCTTCGAGCGTTGCAATGATGGGAGTTGGAATGTGGTGAACCACTCGTGTTCTGGATGGATCTCAGAATTGGGAACTGCGACAAGTGGGCTCTTGACCTTCGCCAATCTCAGTATTGGAGTCGGATCTTTTCTAGAAGTAAGGGCACGGACACGGCCGAATACTCAGAGCACCTTCGAGACCACCCTCGCAACCAGGATCACACGAGCGCATATCCGGCTCGCGGAGACAAGCAGCTCATGAAGGTCTGGCGTGCGATCAAGGATCTACTTCTTCTGCTCGCTACTTTCTCACTCATTGCTCTCGCGATTCTTTCTCTTCATTTTCAAGCAGGGATCATCTCGATCGCTTCGGCGAGCATGGCTCCGACTCTTCGAACCGGCGATACTGCGATGACGATCCAAGTTCCACGAGAGATGGTCAAGGAAGGCGATGTCCTCGTCCTTCCGCATCCGAATGCGCCCTCCATCTATTTCGCACATCGCGTGATCGAAGTCGATCGCAGTGGAGGCGGAGTCATCGTGGAGACCAAAGGCGATGCCAATCCGGTCCAGGACGCATGGAGGTTGGAGTTGGAGAGTGAGGAGGTGCCGAAGGTTCAATTCACAATGGCGACCTCGCGGCTACCCCTTGATGCCAATGAGCGCACTCTTGCGGGCCGAGGACTCTTCGCCGCCGCACTCATCGCCCTGCTCTTCTCTTTTCGTAAGGCGAAGGCGCCAAGCACCCCGATGTGAGCACCCCGATGTGAGCGCCCTGATTCCTGCGCAGCACTGCGTGCGTACCCAGACTCCTACTAGATTGGGAGCATGAAGAGCGGAGATCACGGGTCGAACCCGTCAAAGGCCGAAGTTCCCAACCCGATTCCTTCCAATCCTGATCGAGGCAAGGAAGTCTTCGATCTCGACCGAACCCATGTCTTTCATTCCTGGTCAGCGCAAGCGCAGATAGCCCCACTTCCTGTCGCTGGTGGCGCAGGTTCCTACTTCTGGGACTTCGAAGGAAAGAAGTACTTGGATTTCTCATGTCAGTTGGTCTTCACCAACATCGGCTTCCAACATCCCAAAGTCGTCAAGGCCATCCAGGACCAAGCAGCGAAACTGACCACTGTGGCACCGCAGGTCGCTAATGATGCTCGTGGTGAGGCGGCAAAGCGGATCGCATCAGTAGCAGGGAAGGCACATAACAAAGTCTTCTTCACCAATGGTGGCGCCGATGCAGTCGAGAACGCGATCAAGATGGCACGTATCCACACTGGTCGTCACAAGATCCTCAGCTTCTATCGTTCCTATCACGGCAACACCACGAGTGCGATTACTGCGACCGGGGATCCACGTCGTTGGCCGAATGAATTTGCCTATGGGCACGTCCACTTCTTCGGTCCCTATCTCTATCGCACTGCCTTCTGGTCGAAGAGTGAAGAGGAAGAGTGTGAGCGCGCACTCAAGCATCTCGAGGATGTCATCATCTTCGAAGGAGCGAAGACAGTCGCTGCGATCCTCATCGAGTCGGTCGTAGGGACCGCAGGAGTATTGATCCCACCGAAGGGATATTTGGAAGGTGTCCGAGCGCTCTGCGACAAGTACGGGATCCTTTGGATCGCCGATGAGGTGATGAGTGGATTCGGTAGGACTGGGAATTGGTTCGGGTATCAACTCTCCTCGGTGGAGCCTGATCTCATCACCTTCGCAAAGGGCGTCAACTCCGGCTACGTGCCACTCGGTGGCGTGGTGATCTCTGATGCGATCGCAAAGACCTTCGACGATCGCGTCTTCCCAGGTGGGCTTACCTACTCTGGACATCCGCTCGCATGTGCTTCCGCTGTCGCGACGATCGATGTGATGCGCGAGGAGCAAGTGGTCGAGAATGCACGTGAGATCGGGGAGAAGGTGATCGGACCTGCGTTGCGAGCGCTTGCCGAGAAGCACCCCGTGATCGGTGAGGTCCGTGGCGTTGGAGTCTTCTGGGCGCTTGATCTCGTCAAGGATCGCGCGACTCGTGAGCCATTGGCACCGTACGGTGGTACGAGCGAGGCGATGTCTTTCTTCGTCTCCGAATGTAAGAAGAACGGCTTGATGCCATTTAGTAACTTCAATCGCGTCCATGTCGTCCCACCCTGCAACGTCTCTGCAGATGAATTCGCAGAGGGCCTAGCGATCATGGATAAGGCATTCACAGCGATCGGCAAGTACTACGAGGAGAAGTCATGAAGCAGGTCACTCACTACATCGATGGCGCTTTCACCTCTCCGGACCAATCTGCCCGCAAGGGAGAGATCTTCGATCCGGCTACTGGCGAGGTAAGTGGTTTCGTCGACTTCGCATCGGTCGAAGTAGTCGATGCAGCGGTTGCCGCGGCGGTGAAGGGATTCAACGAGTGGCGCAACACTTCGTTGGCAAAGCGCGTCCAAACACTCTTTGCATTCCGCGAATTACTCAATGCGAGGAAAGAGGATCTTGCTGCGATCATCACTGCCGAACACGGCAAAGTCCTCTCAGATGCTCTGGGTGAAGTGACGCGCGGACTCGAGGTCGTCGAATTCGCCTGCGGTATCCCACACCTTCTCAAAGGTGGTTATAGCGAATGCGTCTCCACCGGAATCGATTCCTATTCGATCAGGCAACCACTCGGAGTCGTCGGAATCATCTCTCCCTTCAACTTCCCGGCGATGGTGCCGATGTGGTTCTTCCCGCTTGCGATCGCAAGTGGTAACGCTGTCGTCATCAAGCCGAGTGAGAAGGATCCATCGGCCACCAACTTCTTCGCATCTCTCT
>WLDY01000126.1 GCA_009704555.1 Actinomycetota bacterium
GGAAAGACGTGCTATCTCCGGGTTGTAGGCGGCAGCTCGTAGCGAGAGACCGAGATTCGTCTTCTGGAAGACGATCGAGAAGATGATCATCACGATCGCTGCCATCACGACGATCAAGAGATTGAGCCTCGAGAAGGGCAGAGTCGTATCGCCGATGACGAAACCAGCGGTATCGACGGGTGATTCGAAACGCTTTCCTTCATTGGTCCAGATGAGACCGACGACGGCGCGGATCACACCAAGGAGTCCAAGCGTCACGATCACGGGTGCGACAGCTGCGATCGGTCCTTCACTCGCATGTTTGAAGAGCGTGCGCATCAATCCACTCTCGATCAATCCACCGAGAAGGCCACCGATCGCAACCGCAAAGATGAATGCCAAGAAGTAAGAGCCGCTTCGATTGACCACTTCCCACGCGACATAGGTCGAGACGATCGCCTGTCCTGCCTGGCCGAAGTTGACCACGCGAGTCGAACGCCAAACGAGAACGAGCGCGAGCGCCATCAGCGAGTAGATCGAGCCGATGCTGATCCCGATGAGGAATGTGTTGATGATCTGTTGCATCAGTACCCCAAATACGCTGACCGAAGCGCTGGATCGTCGATCAATTGCTTTGCATCACCCTGGGCGACGATCACACCGAGGTTGATGATGATTCCCTTGTCCGCAATCGAGAGCGCACCCATCGCGTTCTGCTCAACGAGCACGATGGTGATACCTCTCTCCCTACACAACTTCGCAACCGTCGCGAAGATCTGCTCCACTACAAGTGGTGCAAGACCGAGCGAAGGCTCATCCAGTAGGAGAAGTGAAGGCTTCGAAACGAGTGCGCGACCAATGGCAAGCATCTGCCTCTCACCACCGGAGAGAGTGTCTGCGCGTTGACTCATTCGCTCGCCTAAACGTGGGAAGAGTGTCACTGCCTCTTCGATCGACTGGGCCAACTCGCTCTTATTCCCTCGCCACAATCCACCGAGCGCCAAGTTCTCCTTCACCGTGAGCTCTGGAATGACTGACTTTCCTTCGGAGACATGGCTGATTCCGCGACGAACGAGATCCTCCGGCTTCATCCCGGTGATCTCGCGTCCGTTCCACCAGACCTTGCCGAGCTTCGATTCCTTCAATCCAGAGAGGGTGCGAAGAAGTGTGGTCTTTCCTGCGCCATTCGATCCGATCACCGCAGCGAGAGACCCGGTAGCGACTTCGAAGGAGATGCCATCGATCGCACGGATCGCACCATGTTCGACGACAAGACGTTCGACCTTGAGCATCAGTGAGCCGCCCCACTACTCGCGCCAGTACCGAGATAGGCCGCGATCACATCCGGATCGTTTCGCACCTCTTCAGGAGTGCCGTTGGCGATCACTTCACCGAAGTTCAAGACGTAGATCCGATTGCAGACCTTCATCACCACATCCATATGGTGCTCGACGATGATGATCGAACAGGTCGAGGTGAGATTTCGAATCAGACCGTTGAGCCAAGCGATGTCTTGAGTTCCGAGTCCACCTGCCGGCTCATCAAGGAGAAGGATCTTGGGATCACTTACCAATGCGCGCGCGATGGCGACTCGCTTCGTGTCCGGATAAGAGAGAGTGTCGGCCCGGCGATCGGAGAGGTGGCCGGCGTAGACGCGCTCAAGCACTGTCTGCGCTTTCGCAGCGAGCGCCTTCTCATCCTTGTATGTGAGTCCAAGCGCTGCCCGAACGAGACCAGTCTTCGCCATCCGATCCGCACCAAGCATCACATTCTCAAGGACGGTGAGATCTGGGAAGAGTCCAACGCCTTGCAACGTACGTGCAATGCCAAGATCGACGAGTTGATCAGGCCTTGGCCACTTACGATCATCGCCGAAGAGTGTGAGTGATCCATTCGCTGCGGTGACGAAACCAGAGAGCGCATTGAAGAGAGTCGTCTTGCCGGCACCATTGGGACCGATCAGTCCAAGTACTTCGCCTTCGCGAAGTGAGAGCGTCACATCACTGAGAGCTTTGAGTCCACCGAAATTAACGGAGAGGGATGCGATCTCAAGGATCGAATCAGCCGGATGACCGCTCATGATTGCGCCAGATTCTAGGGACTCGAGGCCCTAATCTGGTAACGATCTCATAACTAATCGTCCCCGAGGCGTGAGCCCAATCATCAGCCGTGTACTCACCCGTAGCACCATCGCCGAAGACGGTCACAAAGTCTCCAGTTTTGGCGCGTGAATCCTTACCTAAATCGACGACGAATTGATCCATTGAGACCCGACCGATGATAGGAGCCCTGCGACCACCCTTACCATCGATCACGAATACCCCAGCCGAGGAATTCGCGTTTCGCGGGATCCCATCGGCATAACCCATCGCAACGACTCCGAGTTTGGTATCTCGCTCAAGAATCGCACTCGCACCATAACCGACGCTCGATCCTGCCGAGACATCTTTGACCAATTGCAATTGCGCTTTCAGCGTCATCACGGGCTTCAATCCTAAGGAGCGCGAATCCCCCATCGTCTTCACTTCGGGACTCAAACCATAGATAGCAATGCCACCGCGCATCATCGAATACCTTGCACGTGCATTGTTTCGATCACTCAAGGTCGCTGCTGAGTTTGCGATGTGATGTAGCGGGATCGAGAGTCCGCTAGCGAAGATCTCATCGAGCGCTCGATCAAATCGTGCGACCTGCTCTTCGTTCATCGCCTCTTCTGGTTCATCAGCACGCGCAAAGTGTGACCATGCCCCGACAACTTCGATGAGATCGCGCTTGACCGCATCTGCAATCTCGGCGATCAACTCTCGGAAATCACTCGACTCCGACATCACGCCACCACGTGACATCCCAGTGTCGATCTCAAGATGAATGCGGGGCCTTACTCCAACCTTTCGCCCTGATGCGATCACTGCCTTCAAGTGTTCACGCGAGGGGATAGAGAGATCTATGTCCTCTCGGATCGCAGAGTCGAAATCACTTCCGAGTGGAGTCATCCACGCAAGGGTTCTCGCCTTGATCCCCGATGCACGGAGAGCGAGCGCCTCCTCAAGAAGGGCAACCCCTAGCCACTGCGCTCCACCTTCAAGAGCTGCTTTCGCGCACGGGATGAGCCCATGTCCATATGCATCCGCTTTCACAACGGCAAGAAGTCGCGCACTTCCTGCCTTCTCGCGCAAGAGCGCGACATTCGCTCGCAGCGCATCGAGATCGACTTCAGCGAAGGCTCTCATCGATATCTCCTCATCGACCTGCCCAACATCACGAGGGCTGCTTCTTCGACGGCCACGCGCGATCGA
>WLDY01000127.1 GCA_009704555.1 Actinomycetota bacterium
AGCGTCACTTCGCCAAGTGGCAAGGTCGAGCAACTCATCATCAATGAACGGACTCGATTCTCGAAGCCTTACCTGCCGCAGGATTATTTCTATCTCTCTCGGATCAGTAAGGATGCAGAAGCTGGGGTCTACACCGCAACCATCAGAGCAGGACGCGCATCTTCAGCGCTCGTTGCCATCGGTTATCAAGAAGTCCCTGGCGAGGTTCTTCAGTTCGGTACATCCACAGGCCGATGCCCATTTCCGACAAAGGAGAGCGGTGCGATCAAGGATCCTGTCGCTGACCAATTGATCGGCATGAGGGAGGATGCCGCGAAACTCTGTGCTGAGACCAATGGCTGGGGCTATCGCGTGGGAGAGCGCGATGGCGAATTCTTCGCAGTGACAAAGGATTATCGGATTGATCGGATCACCGTCGCGATCAAGAATGGAGTGATCACTGATGTGATCGTGGGGTGAACCCACTAGACCTGCTGGACCCACTCGACGCCCTCAACCCAAGAATCGATAGAGAACTCTGAAGCGGAATATGAGTCGGCGGATTACTTTGGCTTAGGAAGCGCTCGATTGCCGTGCATCTGCGGGGATGCTCGCGAGCCTGAAGCCAGTGCTCTTGATGACGTCGATGACATCGGGACCGCCATTTCGTTTGATCTTCATCCGAAGTTGATGCACGTAACTCTCCATCGACTTCGCCTCCTGTCGTAACGCCGTGATGGCATCCAGGACCTGTTCCTTCGAGAAGACTCGTTGCGGGTTCTCCATCAGGAGTTGGAGGAAATGGAACTCCGAGTTGGTCAGGAGAATTTCGCGCTCACCGATCTTGAAGAGATGCTCTGCTAAGTCGAGGGTGAGGTTCTCCCATGTCAGCAAGGTCTTACGAGGGGCTCGCTGACTCTCACCTCGTTTGTACTGTTGCGTCACTCGTGAGGAAAGGATGCGGGTCTCGATCGGCTTCGTGACGTAATCATCTGCGCCAGCACCCAGGGCAAGCTCCTCGTCGATCAACTCGCCGCGCTTGGTGATCATGAGGATCGGAACCGTCGAGGCCGCTCGAATCTGTCGGCAGACGGTAAGGCTGTCGAGAGGAGCGTGACCGAGGTGGATCATCACGATGCTGTAGTCACGGATGGCGAAGAGTTCACGTGCCTGTTGGGCTGATGAGACATCGAAGACAGTGAATCCCATCACCTCAAGTTGCAACTTGATCGTGAGCCTGTCCTCAGCGTCATCCTCGACGAGCAAGGCGTTGGGATTCTGTAGTTCTTCATTCACCATCTGAACTCCTCGCCCTCGAGGCTCGCTTCAGAGGGTGGGCCATGGATGAATGAAAGCATATAAGTGTCAAGAACTTTGACAGGTCAATAGTTCAGCAGTCGAACATACTTTCTCACCTTACTAGTAGGTTCACAACAGCCTCACCGCCATAGGTGGAATCGAGAGCTATCCAGAGAAACGCAAGAAGAGAGCAAGAAGAGAGCAAGAAGAGAGCAAGAAGAGAGCAAGAAGAGAGCAAGAAGAGAGCAAGGGAGAGGAGGGGATCGTGATCCATCATCTATCCTGCATCGCAGATCACCTCTCCACCGCTTCTACTTTCGATGATGCGATTGAGGGAATCGCAATGTATGCATGTCTGTCGGGAGGTGCCTCTCGTTTCTATCTTGCGAAGATCGAGAAGGACTTACAGGTCTCTCATCTGGCAGATATCGGATTCGATGCGCGGTTCGCTGCCCACCGCGCTTATGGTGAGATGGTCGCGACCCAACTGATGATCGGCCACCCATCTCATCATTCGCTTGTATTTATAGAACATGATCGTGAGTACCGGAGGGGATTCAAGACCAACTACGGGGTAGCTGACGGGTCGGATTGGAAGTGCACCATCCTGATGGCGATCTCGCCTCGTCATGTCGCTTCACTCACTCTTCCGACGTTGACCGAGGAGAGTGTGGTCGATGTCAATTATTTCAATTCCATCCGATCAATGCTCTCAATCTTCTTGAAGTCACATAAGGAGCCGGTGGTGAAGAGCTCGGATGGGAAGTTAGCGGTCGACTCTGCGCTACAGGAGCGAGAAACTGATTCGACTTTTCTTACCGAACGACAAGAGATCATCCTGCGGATGATCAAGTCAGGAGATACCAACAGCGCCATCGCAGAGCGAATGGGCTACTCCGAGTCATTGATTCGCCAGGAGACGATCGCGATCTACAGGAAATTGGGAATCTCAGGGCGCAAGGATCTCGACACTGGCAGATAGAGTGGTAATCGCTTTACCCAATCGCATCCGGCGGCCCTAGATGGAATCAGTGGAAATCAATCGACGCGGGTCACATCCGCGCCAAGGGAGCGAAGTTGCTCGGCGAAGCTCGGGTAACCACGATCGATGTGGAAACCACCTTCGATGATGGTGACACCATCCGCGACGAGAGCAGCGATCACAAGGCCTGCACCGGCACGGATATCGGTAGCGACTACCGGAGCCGATGAGAGTCGATCGATCCCTACAGTCGCAGCATGATGACCATCTACCTTGATCTGCGCCCCGAGACGGAGCAGTTCATTGACGAAGATGAAGCGAGACTCGAAGACGTTCTCAGTGACGATTGCATCACCTTCTGCGATCGAGTTCATCGTGATGATGAAAGGCTGCAGATCGGTGGGAAACCCGGGGTAGGGAAGAGTCGAGACATCGATCGCCTTCGGTCGCTTCTCCATTCGGACTCGAATGCCATCGGAGGTCGTCGTCACCACCGCACCGGCGCTAGTGAGTTTCTCAAGCGGGACTTCGAGATGAGAGGGATCGCAACGATGGATCGAGATGTCGCCTTCTGTGATTGCTGCTGCAAAGGCCCAGGTCCCGGTGACGATCCGATCAGGGATGGTGGTGTGTCGGGTCGGAGTGAGTGAGGTGACGCCTCGGATCGTGATCGTGGGAGTGCCAAGTCCTTCGATATCCGCACCCATGGCGATGAGGAAGTTACCGAGATCGACGACATCGGGCTCACGTGCGGCGTTATCGAGGATCGTGACGCCCTTGGCGAGGACGGCTGCGGTCATGATGTTCTCCGTAGCACCGACGCTTGGGAAGTCGAGAGCGATGCTCGCACCGTGGAGCCCTTCCGGTGCCTTCGCGATCACATAACCATGTTCGTTATGGACCTTGACCCCCATCTCGATGAGACCCTTGATGTGATAGTCGAGACCGCGAGATCCGATCGCATCGCCACCAGGAAGTGCTACCTCAG
>WLDY01000128.1 GCA_009704555.1 Actinomycetota bacterium
CGATCTCGGTTCGATCTGGTACGCACTCTCACTCCTCTTTGGCGTCAATGTCTCTTCTCTCAATCTCACCATCGCGCTCCTTGGCCTCCTTCTTCTGGTCGCGATCTATCCAAGGCTCCGTGCGGTGGTGTCAACGAAGCAGGATCCGTATGAGATATTCCTTCTTGCCACCTTCCTCTCTCTTGCGCTTCTCTTCTCAGTCAACAAGGTCTACTCCCCGCAATACATCATTTGGTTGACACCACTCGCAGTACTTCTCATGGCAACAAAAGATTCGAGCTATCGCACCGAACGAGCGTGGTTTTGGATCTGGCAGATTGGGGAGGCGATCTATCACCTCGGGATCTGGCAGTACTTGGCGGAGTACTCAGGCGGTCAGGGTCTCTCTGAGCCGCTCTATGCACTCACCATCGTCATACGCATCATCACGCTCGCGGGTTTTGCCCTGACGGTAGCCCGGGCTAGGCTTTCCCTCCCCTCAAAGGAACCAGTCAAAGACTGACCTTGGCAGGGGTACTAATCGCTAGGACCAATAGTCCAAGCAATTAGGAAAAGCGCTTGAACCCTCCTGTCGCGGAGAGCCCGTGACCGTTTAGTCCAGAGGAGGTGGGGTTAACGCATGCGTCACTACGAACTTATGGTCATTCTCGACCCAGATCTAGAGGAACGCACAGTCGCACCAAGTCTTGAGACCTATCTCAAGATCATCAAGGAAGGCGGAGGTCGAGTAGAGAAACTCGACATCTGGGGTCGTCGCCGTATGACTTTCGAAATCGGAAAGAAGAGCGAAGGCATCTATGCCGTAGTTGATATGCACTGTGATCCTGCATCAGTGAAGGAGTTGGACCGCCAACTCAACCTCAATGAGGCAGTGCTCCGCACCAAAGTTGTAGTACTCAAGTAGATCCGCGCCCGATAAGTAGATAACCGATACGTAGCGAGAAGAGGAAAAGAAAATGGCTGCAGGAGACACTAACATCACATTGGTTGGGAACCTTACGAACGATCCAGAGCTCCGCTTCACACCTAATGGTGCGGCGGTAGCGAAGTTCACCGTAGCTTCGACTCCGAGGTATATGGATCGCAACACCAATGAGTGGAAAGACGGGGACACCCTCTTTCTCAATTGCCAGATCTGGCGACAAGCAGCAGAGAACGTCGCAGAGTCCCTCACCCGCGGAATGCGTGTGATCGTCTCTGGTCGTTTGAAGCAACGCTCATACGAGACGAAGGAAGGCGAGAAGCGCACCGTCTATGAAGTAGAGGTCGACGAGGTCGGTCCATCACTTCGTAACGCGACCGCCAAGGTGACTAAGACGTCACGTGGCGCGGGAGCTTCTGGCTCGACCTTCACCGCCGCTGAGGCGAGCGATGATCCATGGGCTTCGACCACACCAGTTGGTGGCGGTTGGGGTTCATCATCATCGACACCAGCAGCAGCCGATGAGCAACCACCGTTCTAATCCATGACGAGAATTGATAGTAGAAACAAGGAGAAATAGACCCCATGGGAGCACGTTCCAATAGGACCCTCAAGCAGAAGCCGAAGTTGCCGAAGGGCGCTGCGGTCAAGAAGTTCAAGAAGCGAGCCAATCCGCTCAAAGGAGTGGATTACATCGACTACAAGGATGTCGCGCTCCTTCGCCGATTCATCTCTGATCGCGGCAAGATCCGATCAGCCCGTGTCACAGGTGTGACCGTCCAACAACAGCGGATGATCTCTCGTGCCGTGAAGAACGCGCGCGAGATGGGACTCCTTCCCTACCCGAACTCGGCTCGATAGGAGGATGTGAAGAGATGAAACTGATCCTCACTCGTGAAGTGAAGGGCCTCGGCCATGCAGGTGACATCGTCACCGTCAAGGATGGCTATGGTCGAAACTTCCTCATCCCAGCAGGTTCTGCCATCGCGTGGAGCAAGGGTGGCGAGAGCCAGATCGAAGGACTTCGCCGTGCACGCGCTGCACGCGAGATCCGCGATACCGAGCACGCCAACCAGGTGAAGAACACTCTGGAAAGTGGCGAGATCACTCTCAAGGCTCGTGCCGGAAACGAAGGTCAACTCTTCGGTTCGGTGACGACCAAGGAGATTGCGCTCGCTATCAAAGCGAAGACCGGAGTCGATATCGATCGACACAAGATCACAACGAAAGGCCAGATCAAGAAGGTCGGCAAGTACAACGTGAAGGTCGCACTTCACTCACATGTCGTCGCTGATCTTGCGATTGCGGTGGTCGCCGAGTAGTCGAAGTAAGAGCGAAGGGGCGGGGCATGATTGCTTCCGCCCCTTTCTCTTTTCCATCTCATTATCCGGACCGTTTCGATTTATTTTCATCAACAGGTCTTCACGCTCAATTTCAGGATTTACCCACAGAATTCGCCTACTTATCCACCTCTATCCACCGACTTTTCCACTCCTTCCACAACCTCTCCACAGACCTGAGCACAGTGAAAATCGCCTGAAATAGGCATTGTCGGTGGTCGATAAGAAGATTCGCCCGTGAGTATCGCGGAGTTCCCAAATCCCTCGCGGCGAGGTGACGTCAACGAATTTGAGCGTACTCCGCCACAAGATCTCCAAGCTGAGCAATCTGTACTTGGTGGAATGCTCCTCTCCAAGGATGCAATCGCTGATGTCATCGAGATCCTTCGTGCAAACGACTTCTATCGACCAGCACACGAGATGATCTATGACGCAGTGATCGAACTCTATGGTCATGGTGAACCCGTCGATCCAGTCACCGTCGCTGCAGAACTCACAAAACGTGGCGAGATCGCAAAGATCGGTGGAGCTCCATACCTACACACCTTGGTAAGTGCAGTCCCTACCGCTGCGAATGCGAATTACTATGCACAGATCGTTCGCGAGCAATCGATCCTAAGGAAGTTGATCGAGGCTGGAACGAAAGTCGTACAACTCGGTTTCTCTCCCGAAGGAGAGGTCGATGATGTCGTCGATAAGGCACAGGCTGAGATCTTCGCAGTCACCGAACGTCGCGCCTCGGAGGATTACGTAAAGCTCAACACACTCCTTCCTGAAGCACTTGATCAGATCGAAGCAATCTCACGAGGAACCGTCGCCGAAGGCGTGATGACTGGATTCAAGGATCTCGATCTCCTTACCAATGGTTTACATCCCTCTAACATGATCGTCGTCGCCGCTCGTCCTGCGATGGGTAAGTCCACTCTTGGCCTCGATATCGCTCGTCATGCATCGATCC
>WLDY01000129.1 GCA_009704555.1 Actinomycetota bacterium
CTACTTCTCTTCGACGATCTCAGCGTCTTCGACGCCATCTTCTGGGGTTGACTGTGATCCACCTTCAGATGCTCCCGCTGCTGCGCCCGCGGCGTAGAGAGCGGCGCCGAGCGCTTGACTCACTTCGGCCAACTTGTCGGTCGCACTCTTGATTGCGCTGTTATCGCTTCCTTCAAGAGCCTTCTTGGCATCTGTGAGGGCTGATTCGACTTCACTCTTCTTAGCCGCCATCTCACCTTCACTGAGTTTAGCTTCATTGTCCTTGAGGAACTTTTCGGTCTGATAGACGAGAGAGTCGGCGGAGTTCCTTACCTCCGCAGCCTCACGGCGCTCCTTGTCTTCGTTGGCGTGAGCCTCGGCATCCTTCATCATCCGATCGATCTCGTCCTTAGGAAGGGCTGAGCCTCCGGTAATCACCATGCTCTGCTCCTTACCGGTGCCAAGATCCTTGGCTGAGACATGGACGATTCCGTTTGCATCGATGTCGAAAGTCACCTCGATTTGTGGCACACCACGTGGTGCTGGCGCGATTCCAGTGAGTTCGAACATGCCTAGCTTCTTGTTGTATGCGGCCATCTCACGCTCGCCTTGATAGACCTGGATTTGAACCGCTGGCTGGTTGTCATCAGCGGTTGAGAAGATCTCGGAACGCTTCGTTGGAATCGTGGTGTTGCGCTCGATCAACTTCGTCATGATCCCACCCTTGGTCTCGATACCGAGAGAGAGTGGAGTGACATCAAGAAGTAGGACATCTTTGACTTCACCCTTGATGACACCTGCTTGAAGACTTGCACCGACGGCAACAACTTCGTCTGGGTTGACGCCCTTATTCGGCTCTTTTCCGCCAGTAAGTTCCTTCACAAGGTCAACGACTGCTGGCATACGGGTGGAGCCACCGACGAGGACAACAGAGTCGATCTCAGCGATCGGGATGCCTGCATCCTTCAAAACTGCTTGGAATGGTTTACGGCAACGATCTAGAAGATCTGCAGTCATCTGCTGGAACTGTGCTCGAGTAAGAGTTTCGTCGAGGAAGAGTGGATTCTTCTCAGCATCGACAGTGATGTAAGGGAGATTGATCGAAGTCTGTCCAGATGCGGAGAGTTCGATCTTCGCCTTCTCTGCTGCCTCACGGATACGTTGCATCGCCATCTTGTCCTTGGTGAGATCGATCCCATTCTTCGATTGGAATGTCTTGACGAGATAGTCGACAACTGCTTGATCCCAGTCATCTCCACCCAGGTTGTTGTCACCATTGGTTGCCTTCACTTCAACAACTCCGTCGCCAATCTCAAGTAGAGAGACATCGAAGGTTCCGCCACCTAAGTCGAAGACGAGGATGGTCTGTTCCTTATCTGCCTTATCGAGTCCATAAGCGAGCGCTGCGGCAGTTGGCTCATTGATGATGCGAAGGACGTTGAGACCTGCAATCTCGCCCGCCTCTTTCGTCGCCTGACGCTGCGCATCGTTGAAGTAAGCAGGGACCGTGATCACTGCATCGGTAACGCTCTCACCGAGATAGCTCTCGGCATCTCGCTTCAACTTCTGGAGGATTCGCGCGCTGATCTCTTGCGCGGTGTACTTCTTATCGTCGATCGTCATGGTCCAGTTAGTGCCCATATGGCGTTTGACAGAACGGATGGTGCGCTCGACATTGGTCACTGACTGACGTTTTGCGACTTCACCGACAAGAACCTCACCATTCTTCGCGAATGCGACGATGGAAGGGGTTGTGCGCGCTCCTTCGGCATTTGCGATGACGGAAGGTTCACCACCTTCAAGGACGGATACGCAACTGTTGGTGGTTCCAAGGTCGATACCGACTGCTCTAGCCATGATTCTTCGCTCCTTTGTGCCTGATCATCTTCAGATCATCTTCTTGGCCCGGATGGGGTTTCAGGTGGGCCACCTGACTAAGGCTGAGAACACCCAGGTGTGGGCGAGTTATTCCCAGCCTCGTAGCGAGGAAGGGACCTCTCAGTAGGCCTGGCCTCTCCGTTGGGGTATCAACTTGTAGACGGTGGCAACCACGACCCCACCCGCTAACCCACCTAAGTGGGCCCGCCAATCGATATTGGGGATCGCGATCGCAATCGCGGTATTGATGGCAAGAAGTGTGAGGGTTGAACGAGTTTCCGCACCAAGACGCCTTCCGACAACCAAGAGTGCTCCGAAGAGGCCGAAGATCGCACCGGAGGCACCGACAGAGACCTGGTTCTCGGCATTGAAGGTGATCGATGCATACGAACCAGCCACGAGGGAGATGAGTAGAAGGATCGCGTAGCGGGTGCGTCCGTAGAGTGCCTCAAAGGGAGTGCCGAGGGTATAGAGGGCAAGGCAGTTGAAGAGCAAGTGCATCAGGCCGGCATGGAGGAATCCGGCGGTGATGAGGCGCCACCACTCGCCTTCCGCAACGCCATGGATCTGACCGTCGCTCAAGATCGCACGATTGAAGAGGAAGAGATCCTCCTCAAGGTTCGGATAAATCTGTAGCCCTAGGAAAATGGCAACAAGAACCAAGAGGAGTTGGTTTGTGAGGGTGTTATTGATCCGGAAGATCATGGTCTGACTCTACTTCCGGCTCGTTGTGAGATTACTTGTAGGTGACTGAGGTGATCTTGATCGCCTGGAGAGGCTTATCGCGAGGACCTGTTTTGGTATTCGCGATCTTGTCGACAACCTGTTGTGAGTTTGCATCCTTGACCTCGCCGAAGATGGTGTGTCGGTTGTTGAGGTGTGGAGTCTTCGCGACAGTTATAAAGAATTGTGAACCATTGGTGTTAGGTCCGGCATTTGCCATCGCCAAGAGGTATGGGCGATCGAATTGAAGTTCGGGGTGGAACTCATCTTTGAAGGAATAACCAGGACCACCGGTTCCGTCACCGATAGGGCATCCGCCTTGGATCATGAATCCTGCGATGACCCGGTGGAATGAGAGACCGTCGTAGAAATTCTTCTTCTGTTTCTCTCCAGTGAAGGGGTCTTTCCATTCGATCTCACTGGTCGCAAGGCCCATGAAATTCTTGACTGTCTTCGGCGCATGATTCGGGAAGAGTGTGATGGTGATGTCACCTTCGGAGGTATGTAGTGTCACTTCATTCGCTGTCTCAGCCATATGGACTCCATCGTGATTTGGTTGTTGGTTGGTTACGAGTTGGCATGTGGAGGTGAAGAGGAATGTGGAGACTAGGGGACTTGAACCCCTAACCCCC
>WLDY01000013.1 GCA_009704555.1 Actinomycetota bacterium
ACCCTCTCATCGACCCCGTGGAAGAGTGACATGAAGTCCATATCTGCAGGGATCTTGAGTGGACTGAAACCAAAACCAGTGATGCCGATATCCGAGAGCGCCTTGTTATCGGTGCCGCCACTCATGAGGTACGGGACTGGAACACCTTCCGGATCCTCAACCCGAATCGCTTCACACATCGCTTCCACGAGGGGTCCAGAGAAATCGAACTCCAGCGCCTTGTCTCGAACCAGCATCTCGATTTCGACATCAGGCCCGACTAAGGACTTCATGGTCTGAGTCATCTCATCTTCGAACTCCGGCAAGAACCGTCCATCGACGACCGCGGATGCGCTCTGCGGCACGACATTCGCCTTATATCCCGCCTCAAGCATTGAAGGATTAGCTGTGTTCTGTAGCGTCGCACCGATCATCTTGGTCATGCCACCGAAATACTTGAGGTAGCTGCGGAGGTTCTTCGGATCGAAGGTCTCCCCCATCGCCTCAGCAACGTTCTTCATCAAGATCGTCGCAGTTCGAGTGGCGCGTTCCGGCCATGCGAAACTCCCGATGCGGGATAAGGCTTCAGAGAGTTTCACGACGGCATTGTCGGTTGTGATCATCGAACCGTGACTTGCGGTTCCGTGCGCATTGAGCTTCATCCAATGGATGCCCTTCTCCGCACTCTCGATGAGATAGAGCCTCTTTCCATTCGGCAGGGTCAGTGAGAACCCACCCACCTCGGAGACAGCTTCGGTGCAACCCTCGAAGAGCTCTGGACGATTCTTCACCAACCATCGACTGCCGAAGATCGAACCCGCTTCCTCGTCCGCGAAGAATGCAAGGACCATGTCGCGCTCGGGTTGGTAACCAGACTGTGCCCAGAGACGGACGATCGCAAGGATCATCGCGTCCATGTTCTTCATATCCACGGCGCCACGCCCCCAAACACAACCATCTTTGATGACTCCGCCGAAAGGATCGACGCTCCAATCATCAGCGTTGGCAGGCACGACATCGATATGCCCATGGAGGACGAGCCCAGGACGTGAGGGATCTTTCCCCTTGATTCGACCGACCACATTGACGCGATTTGGGGCCGTTTCAATGATCTCGTTCGGGATGCCGACCTCACTCAGTAACGATGAGACGTATTCAGCTATTGCTTTCTCATCGCCCTTGCCTTCACCGAAGTTGACGCTGGGAATGCGGATCAATTCCTGACAGATCCGCACCGTCTCGTTCTGCAGTCTTTCCAATTCTTCGTGCGTGAGGTCCATAGGTGAAGGGTATTCCGGCCCGGTGATAGAGTGCGCCCTTGCGTCCGGGTGGCGGAATTGGCAGACGCGCTAGCTTGAGGTGCTAGTGCCCGATAAGGGCTTCGGGGTTCAAGTCCCCGTTCGGACACGCTTGGTTTCATGATTGCCGGGAGGTGAGAGTGGTCACCGCCTCCGATGGTTCCACCGCAAATTCCTTCAATCCTAAAGTTCCTCGAACCAGTGAAATTGATCTCTCCTCCCTTATCGCGGCGGTTCCCGACTATCCAAAGCCTGGAATCCTCTTCAAGGACATCACGCCACTCCTTGCTAATGGTGATGCGCTGACACTCGCCATTGACCTGCTCGCAGATTTCTTCAGAGTCACTGAAAGTGACGCGATTGCCGGCATTGAAGCAAGAGGATTCATCTTGGGGGCGGCAGTGGCTTCAGCCCTCGGAATCGGTTTCATACCGTTGCGCAAGCCCGGAAAGTCGCCACGCCCAGTTCATACGGTCCGTTACGCCCTTGAATATGGAGAGGATGAACTGCAAGTTCACCGCCATCTTCTGGAACCTGGGATGCGCATTGGAATCATCGATGACGTCCTAGCAACTGGCGGTACAGCGGCGGCGAGCATTGAGCTGATCGAGAAGGCGCAAGCAAATCCGGTTGGATTCGCTTGCCTTTTGGAGCTTGGCGCACTGGGTGGTCGGGAGAGGTTGGCGAGGAGAGATGCGAATATGCCCATCCACGCTCTCATCGTGCAATGATCTTGCGGTGCCGGCTGCTAAAGGAACCCATCTGTGGCTGAATTGATCTATTACTGCGGCACGATGGACTCCGGAAAGTCCACACTGGCCTTGCAAACTGCCCACAACCACCGCAGTCGTGGTCGCACCGGATTGATCTTCACATCTCAGGATCGCGCTGGTTCCGGGACCATCTCTTCAAGATTGGGGTTGCGTACTGAGGCGATCGAGGTATCAGCTGGTTTTGATCTCCATAGGTTCGTCGTCGACAAGCTCTCGGTCGGAGAGCGCATCGATTATGTGATCTGCGATGAGGCGCAGTTCTACTCTGAGGCGCAGATCGAAGGCCTTGCTCGTATCGCTGACGGTCTGGGAATAGATGTCTACGCCTTCGGCATCCTCACTGATTTCAGGACCCGACTCTTTCCAGGTTCAGCGCGCCTTGTCGAACTGGCTGATCGCGTGCAAACCCTTCAGGTGGAGGCTCTTTGTTGGTGTGGTGAACGGGCGACACACAATGCCCGAACCATCAACGGTGAGATGGTTACCGAAGGTGATCAGGTCCTTGTGGGCGATACAAGTTCGGCATCGAGTCCCTCTTTGATCGCCTACGAAGTCCTCTGCAGAAGACATCACATGCGGAAGGTGACGCAAGGAAACGGCGCTCATTCAGCTAATCGAGAAACGCTCCCTTTCCAGTCCAACTCGGGTTTGGATCGTTCTGATGGTGGTGCAACCCGTTAGGAAAGCAGCCCTACCGCAATCGGAGCGATCGCTAGCGCAGGAAGCAGATTTCCGATCGCGATCCTTTTGATTCCAAGGGTGTAGAGCGAGATTCCCACCAGCAGTGTTCCACCAACCACGGTGAGTGCGATCACTTGGTTCTCATCCAAGATCTCACCAAGACCGAATCCGATCGCCGTCCAGGAGAGTTGATAGATGGCAACCGGGATGATTGAGAGTCCAACGCTCCATCCGAAGCTGGCTGTGAATGCGATCGTGATGAAAAAATCTAAGGTGCTTTTGAGGACTAGAAGTTCGATTCCCTCGCCCATTCCATCACTGATGGAACCAAGGATCGCCATAGGTCCGACCACGAAGAGGACCGATGCGGCAAGGAATCCTTCGACGAATCGGGGATTCTCACCCTTAGAGAAGCGTTGCTTCAATCCTTCCCCGAAGATCGCAATCCGTTCTTCTATCCGCAAAGCGCTACCCACCAAGGCTCCAGCCGCCAATGAGAAGAGGATGATGAGAATAGGTACCCCCTCGGAGAAGGACTCCTGAAAGTCGCTTCGCCAGAAACGAGAGAGAGCATCTGCGGCTGCGATCATGGTTATCATCCCCATGGCCTGGGTGACGAGCTCTCGTACCTGCTCACTGAATTTGCGCCCGACAGCCAAACCCAAGAGTGTGCCGCCAATGATTGCAACCACATTCACGAGAGTGCCTAGCCCTACGAACATCAGGTCAGTCTAGACTCGGCTCGTCATCGTGCCAGAACCCGAAAACCGGATAGAGGCAAGAAAGCGCAAAAGAGTGAATCCTTTGGAGAAAGTCCGGGAGATGTTTCGTCCCCATAGGACGATTCCACAGATGCCTTGGACTGCATCACATCCTTGGCAGATTGCTCCGTTTCGCATTTTCATCCTCACGTTTGGACTTGCGATCTTCGGGCTCGGCGATGCCCTCCTTATCGAATCCTCTCTGGGCAATGCCCCTTGGTCAGTCCTCGCGCAGGGCATCGCGCTCAACTTGGGAACCTCGATTGGATTGGCAACAGTGATGGTGGGAGTGATCGTCCTACTTCTTTGGATCCCGCTACGGCGAAGACTCGGACTTGGTACCGTGTTCAACATCCTCGTCATCTCTCTCTTCATAGACATCGGACTTCATCTCTTCCCTGTAAGCACCCATTGGATCCAAGGAGTTGGCTATGCCTTCCTTGGCATACTCCTTGTGGGTCTTGGTTCTGCGCTCTACCTAACCTGTGGCCTCGGTGCGGGACCTCGAGATGGCCTCATGACCGGACTCCATGAATTGACGGGCGTGCGGATCGGACGCATTCGTCTCACCCTTGAAGTCATCGTCCTCACCCTGGGCGCGATCTTGGGTGGGACCGTTGGCATCGGTACCGCTCTCTTCGCTCTCTTTGTCGGGCAATCCGTCGCGATCTGGTTGGGTGTCGTAGCCCGGTCTACCTCGCGGTAACCCATAACGTTAAGTCCTTCCCCAGCAAGTCTCCATAAACCCTTCCCCCGGGGTCGAAAACACCCCCGTCACCAAAACAGAAAGGGTAAGTCCGTGCTCGATTCATATTTCAAGATATCGGAACGTGGCTCTACCGTCGCTCAGGAAGTCCGAGGTGGCGTCGTCACCTTCTTCACGATGGCCTACATCGTGGCGCTCAACCCACTCATCATCGGGTTGGCGAAGGATGCCGATGGTAAATACATCGGAGGAGGGGACGCTCCCAATCTTGCATTGGTAGCTGCCGCCACCGCCCTGATCGCTGGAGTCATGTCCATCCTCATGGGAGCTGTTGCGAATTTCCCACTAGCACTCGCAACGGGTCTCGGTCTCAATACATTCGTCGCAGTTGGCATCGCCTCGCAGATGACGTGGGCCGATGCAATGGGCTTGGTGGTTCTTGAAGGAATCATCATCACAATCCTGGTGCTCACCGGATTCCGTGTCGCAGTCTTCAAAGCTGTTCCAACACAGCTGAAGATCGCAATTTCAGTCGGTATCGGTCTCTTCATCGCGCTCATCGGATTGGTCGACGCGGGCTTCGTACGCCGTACCGGTCAAGGTCCCGTCCCTGTCACTCTTGGTGATGGCGGCGAACTTGTCGGTTGGCCTGTCATGGTCTTCGCCCTTGGTCTCTTCCTGACCATCGGCCTCATGGTGAAGAAGGTCAAGGGCGCACTCTTGATCGGAATCGTGATCGCAACCGGCGTTGCCGTAGCGCTCGAATCCGCATTCAAGATTGGTCCTAGCTTCATTTCACCGACAGAATCAAATCCGAAGGGATGGGGCCTCAACATCCCAGCTCTTCCTGAAGAAGTCGTAGCTGTCCCAAGCTTCGATCTCCTCGGGCAGTTCAATCTCTTTGGTTCGTTCAGCAACATCGGGTTGATTACGGTTCTTCTCTTGATCTTCACCCTCCTTCTTGCTGACTTCTTTGACACGATGGGCACGATGACTGCTATCGGACACGAGGCAGGCTTGGTCGATAAGGATGGAAACGTTCCCAACGCGGATCGAATCCTTCTCGTCGATTCCCTTGCAGCGGCGGCAGGTGGCGCAGCGTCTGTTTCATCGAACACCTCATACATCGAGAGTGCGTCAGGAGTCGGTGAAGGTGCTCGAACTGGCCTAGCATCGATCGTCACGGGAATCCTCTTCCTATTGACTACTTTCCTCGCTCCACTCGTTTCGATCATCCCTTACGAAGCAGCAACTCCAGCTCTGATCATCGTCGGCTTCTTGATGATGACTCAGATCAAAGAGATCGATTGGCAAGATTATGGAATCGGAATTCCTGCTTTCTTGACCATCATCCTGATGCCATTCACCTACAACATCGCTGTCGGTATTGGCGCAGGTTTCGTAAGCCACGTCGTGATACGCCTCGTTCAGGGCAAGATCAAGGATGTACATCCACTCTTGCTCTTGGTCTCGGGACTATTCATGATCTATTTCCTTTCCTCACCGATCAATACTTGGGTCGGTTAGTCCAAGGAATATCGAAGGGCCCGAGGAGACTCGGGCCCTTCTCTTTTCACCAGAAGATCTCGTGATCGAGAAGTGCGTTGACCTTTGAGAAAGGTTTCGAACCGAAGAAACCCCGATGGGCTGAGAGTGGACTCGGGTGAGCGCTAAGGATGGCGCGATCGCCGAAAGATGGTTGCACCGATTGGGCTGACTTTCCCCAAAGCAATCCGACTGCCCCACGATTGGCCACTTCAGTAATGATCTGGCTCGTGATCCGCTCCCACCCAAGTCCCGAGTGAGCGTTGCTTTCACCGACCTTGGTAGAGAGGCAACGATTGAGAAGGAGGACTCCCTGCTCCTGCCAAGAAAGTAGGGAGGGTGCTGGGTCCTCTCCCCCAACGTCATCTCGTCGTTCTTTGAAGATGTTTCGTAACGAACCCGGAAGCGGGCGAGTCGAGTTAGAAACTGCGAAGGCTCTTCCGATGGCGTGCTCTGGATCTGGGTAGGGATCTTGCCCCAAGATCACCACACGTACGTCATCGGGTTCAAGATCAAGAGCGGCAAAGATCTGATCGCGTCGTGGTGAGAGCTGGAATCCAGCCTCTTCCTCTCTTCGTAGAGATGCATCGATGGAATTGATCTCATCTTCGAAAGGAAAAAGCAAAGCTCGCCAAGCCGGCGGTATCAACTCAAATAGCGCGAGCGAAGTAGCGACCAAGATGCGACCCGAGTTGTAGCGGTATTCCGTAAAGTTCAGAGAGCATCTCACTTGTCAATGTCGCTTCAATCGGCCCCTGGGCAAAACTCCTACCCGATTTGAGAACGAGAAGGTGGCTCGCACCTGCAGGGATCTCTTCGAGATGATGCGTAACGGTGATCGTGGCAGGAGCAGCCGGATCCGCCGCGAAGGCAGAGATGCGCTGCAAGAGATCCTCCCGGCCGCCTAGATCTAGGCCCGCCGCGGGTTCATCCATGAGAAGCAATTCAGGATCCGGCATCAGGGCACGAGCGATCATCACTCGCTTCTTCTCCCCTTCGCTCAATGTGAAGAAGAGGCGATCACGCAACTCCTTGACTCCTAACGTCGCCAAGAGAGCGCTGCTGCGAGATTCATCCCAAGGGTCATATTCTTCGTTCCATCTTCCGAAGACGGCGTAGGCGCTTGAAAGGACGATGTCACCGACTCGCTCATCCTCGGGCAAAAGTGAGAGAAGAGATGCAGAGGTCATACCCACTCTCATCTTGATTTCGGCGCTATCGACCCGACCCAAAGTGTCCCCCAGGATGGAGACAGAGCCGCTACTCGGGAAAAGGTAACTCGAAAGAAGCGACAGCACGGTGGTCTTGCCAGCGCCGTTGGGACCGATGATCACCCAGCGCTCACCTGTGTTGACGCTCCACGAGAGGCGATCGATGATCGCCTTACCTGAGCGGAGAACCGTAACGTCCTCGAGTGCGACCAAAGGTGACATAGGAGAGAAAGATAGCCTGCTGGATAGGCTTCACCAGTGAAGTACCGACTTCTCCTCATGGACATGGACTCCACGCTCATCAACGAAGAAGGAATCGATTTGCTCGCCGCTCGAGCGGGGGTTGGCGAGGAAGTTGCGCGGCTCACAAGCGAGGCGATGGCTGGTGAGTTGGACTTTTCAAGTTCGCTCCGGCAGCGCGTCTCACTGCTCAAAGGGCACTCATCAGCCTTACTTGAAGACGTTACGCAGTCACTATCGCTAACTGAGGGAGCGCCTGAACTCATCTCCACTCTGCGCTCCCGAGGATGGCGCATCGGGGTTGTCAGCGGTGGATTTCACGAGATCATCGATCCATTCCTTGCACCGTTAGGGATTGATTTCATACGAGCCAACCACTTTTCGATCACCGAAGGGGTCCTGACTGGTGAAGTCATCGACCCCATCATCGGTCCAACCGAGAAGGCGCTGGCGCTGGAGGAGTTCGCACATGCTCATGGCATCGAACTATCGGAGACTGTGGCAGTTGGTGATGGTGCGAATGATCGAGAAATGTTGCGAGTGGCCGGGCTTGGCATCGCCTTCTGCGCGAAAAGAGCTCTCAAAGAGGTGGCAGATGTGGTCGTGGAACGACGCGACCTGAGAATCCTCCTCGACTCCATCTAAGCCTTGCGGGCTTAGAGACGGCAGGAATGTATCTCGGTGATCAGAATTCCGCGCGCTCCCATGCCATAAAGACGATCCATGATCTGATGCATTTCTCTTCGCGGCACCATTGCTCGAACAGCGAACCACGCCTCCTTCTGTAGCGGTGAGATAGTGGGTGACTCGAAACCAGGAGTCACCTCACATGCAGCAGTGAGATTCTCCTGTGAGATGTCATAATCAATGAGTACGTACTGCCTGGCGAAAACAACACCCTGTAGGCGCCGAACCACGAGATCAAAGCTCGGATCCTTGCTTCTCGCTATCAAAATGGCGGTACTAATCGAGAGTGGTTCACCAAATGCGACCAGACCCGCTTGCCTCAGCGTGCTCCCTGTTGCGACGACGTCGGCAATCAGATCTGCAACCCCAAGTCGCACGGCGCTCTCTATCGCACCATCAAGCTCAACAATGGTGGCGTTGATTCCAGCCTCTTTGATGTATTCATCAACGAGACGAGGATAGGAGGTTGCAATCCGCTTTCCCTTGATATCGACAAGCGATTGGATGCCACTTCCATCTGGCGCTGCAAAACGCATGGTGCTTCGACCGAATTCCAAGTCCAAAATCTCCTGAGCCGACGCTCCACTATCCAGAAGTAGATCTCGACCTGTTATCCCAAGATCAAGTTCTCCACTTCCGACATAGGTAGCGATATCGCGCGGCCTTAGATAGTAGAACTCAATCTCGTTCTCTGGGTCTAGGAAGATGAGATCCTTCGCATCGCTTCGTTGTCGGTAACCGGCGGAGCGGAAGATCGAGATAGCAGGTTCTGCCAATGAACCTTTGTTTGGAAGCGCAACCTTCAACGGCACGATCTCCTCCTAGAGTCTTTCGAAAACGGCGTTGAGTGGTAGACGCTTTGCCACCATCAGTACCTGAATGTGGTAGATCAGTTGACTGATCTCCTCTGCAAGCTCTGCTTCACTCTGACTCTCCGCAGCAAGCCAAACCTCTCCGGCCTCTTCCAACACCTTCTTACAAATCTCGTGAACGCCAGCGTCCAGCAATTCAACTGTTCTGGAGTTTGCTGGCCGGTCTCGTTCTCGTTCAAGGAGCTCTGAGAAGAGCGATTCGAAGGTCTTCATCGCGCGATTCTACTTTCTCCCGAGCTCTGCGCGCTTTCGCAATTCATCCACCATCGCCTTGGGATCCTCGCTTCGATAGACAGCGCTTCCTGCAACGAAGGTATCTGCCCCAGCGTCTGCGGCCTCCTCGATGGTAGACAAGGCGATCCCGCCATCTACCTGGAGCCAACAAGATTCTCGGCCTAACTCAAGAAGTGCTGATCGGATCTTGGAAACCTTGGGCATCATTTCCGCCATGAAGCTCTGACCGCCGAATCCAGGCTCAACCGTCATCACAAGGACCATATCGATTGACTCCAGGTGCGGGATGAGTACCTCGGCCGGAGTCTTGGGCTTGAGGGCAACTCCCCTTCTCACGCCATGTTCACCGATGCCTCGAAGTGTGGTGTCAAGTTCCTTCGTCGCCTCGAAATGAACCGTCACCGAGAAAACGCCATCATTCTTCATTGCGGCATACCGTGGACCCCAGTGATCCGCATCTTCGACCATCAGATGAAGATCGATTGGAAGGGATGAGGATCGAACTATCTCGCGGGTCCGCGATTCGTCATAAGTGAAATTGGGCACGAAGCGATCATCCATGATGTCGAGATGGATGAAATCAGCTGCACCCTTGACTCGATCGATCTCCTCTTTGAGGCGATCTTGTTCCGCATTGAGCACGGAAGGACAGATCCTGATCATGATTTCCTTCGAAGCATGGCCATAAACATAGCATCCGTTCCATCACGGGCAGTGAGGAGTTGCAGACAGCCATCACTATCAATCGCGGCCAAGATATGAGCCTTTGCTCCAAGCGGAAGCATTTCTGCCTTGATGGGCTCAAGCGAAAATTCACGATGACGAGCCAGGAAGTCCTTCACCTGCGCCTTCGTCTCCATGAGATGCGGCGAACATGTGACATAGAGGATGAGGCCATCTTCCACGACAATCTCTGAAGCCGCATCCAGAATCTCTCGTTGAAGTCTGATGAGCGCTTTGAGATCGCCCTCACTCCTTCGCCAACGCGCATCTGGTCTCCTTCGTAATGCGCCAATTCCTGTGCAGGGGGCATCAATCAAGACGCGATCAAACTTTGCACCCCCGAAGTGCTCGGTTCGGGCATCGGCTGTCGTGATCTGGTGCTCTGGCGTCCGCGTCTTGATCAATCGGACCCGGTGTGGATGAAGTTCAATTCCACGTAGTTGACCGGGGTTCAAAAAGTGAGCTAGGAAGGCAAACTTGCCTCCAGGTCCAGCACAAAGATCGAGCCATTGCTTCGAGCGATCCGGATCTGTTGCTAGGGCGATCTCACAGACGATCTGCGATCCCTCATCTTGAACGAAAGCCGTAC
>WLDY01000130.1 GCA_009704555.1 Actinomycetota bacterium
GTTGTGTCGGCACCGGTGTGACGAGGCCGATCCAAAGACTTGATAGTCGGGGCGAGAGGACTGGGACTCGGATGATGATTCGTTTGCGAAGCCCGGAGAGTTTGGCGAACTTCTGCATCATCTGGGCATAAGAGAGCACTTCTGCGCCACCGATATCGAAGATCCCCGAGACTGGTTTCTCCAATTCAGCCGCATGGGTCAGATACCAGAGCACATCACGGATCGCGATCGGGTGGGTGCGATTGGATACCCATTTCGGCGTGGTCATGATCGGTAGTCGATGGGTGAGATGGCGAAGCATCTCGAAGGAGGCGGAACCGGAGCCGATGATGATCCCTGCGCGAAGTTCCATCACAGGAACCTTGCCTGACGCCAGGACCTCTCCCGTGTGTGCACGCGAAGAGAGATGCTTGCTCATCTTCTTGTCATTGGCGATACCACCGAGATAGACGATCTGACTGATCTCTGCCTGCTCCGCAGCATCGGCAAAGATCTTTGCCATCTTCTCTTCAATGGCATCGAAGTCTGGTCCTACTCCGATGGAGTGAAGGAGGTAGAAGGCGGTATGGACTCCCTTGAGTGCAGCCCTCACATCATCAAGGTTCATGGCATTGCCCTGGACTACTTCGACCTGCGTGCTCCAAGACAAATCCTGGATCTTTCGTGCATCACGAACGAGGACACGAACATCAAGTCCATCAGCGAGAAGGGCGCGAACGAGTCGACCACCGACATAGCCTGAAGCGCCAGTGACAAGTACTCGCCGAGCCTGAGCCATACGCATAACAGTAGACTCCGGTAGTGAACTCCGAAACCCGAAATCGATCGATGAAGCCGAAGGTCGTGATCCTTGGCGCAGGTTTCGGTGGTCTGACATTGGCGAAGAAGCTCGCTGACCGAGCCTCAGTCACTGTGATCGATCGTCACAATTACCAGACCTTCTTGCCACTTCTCTATCAAGTCGCGAGTGCGGGTCTCGCCGCCGACCACATCGCACATCCCATCCGTGGCGCACTCCGTGGTCTTGGTGTGGAGTTTCGTATGGGTTCACCTATCGCGATCGATCCGATGCGCAACACGGTCAAGCTCGATAGCTCGGAACTTCTCGAATATGACCATCTCGTCGTAGCGCTCGGTTCTGAGACCACCGACTTTGGCATCCCAGGAGTTCTTGAGAACACCCTCGGGATGAAGACCGTCCATGAGGCGCTTCGAATCCGAGGTGAGGTGATGCGCCACTTCGAAGACCTCTGTCGGATCGATGATGGAAGCCTCCTTGAGATCGTGATCGTCGGCGGTGGCCCCACCGGTGTCGAGATGGCAGGAGCGCTAGCGGAATTGGCTCGCGGTCCACTTCGAAGGGATCATGAAGGCGCTGCCAAACGAATATCGATCTCGCTCATCGAAGCCGGAGAGCGACTCCTTCCCTCCTTCCATCCAAGACTCTCGGGCCGGACCAAGTCAGACTTAGAGCGCCTCGGCGTCAAAGTCCTTCTCCAAACCAAAGTGGCACGAGTGAACTCGGATCGAATCTTGCTCGCCGACTCCACTGAGATCCCATCTCGTGTAACGATCTGGGCAGCGGGAGTTCGCGGCGATAGCGCGATTGAGAAGTTGAGACTTCCAGTCGAGCAAGGGCGAGTGAAGACCGCGTCGACGCTTCAAGTCGAAGGCTTTGAGAACATCTGGGCAATCGGTGATGTCGCAGGGGTCGTCGGCAAGGACGGTCGAAAACTTCCTATGGTGGCGCCAGTTGCGATGCAGCAAGCGCGATTCCTCGCACAGCAACTCTTTCGAAGCGCACTCAAAGAATTCACTTATCGCGATAAAGGCTCCATGGCGACGATTGGCAGACATAAGGCAGTCGTTGAAGCGAAGAACATCCGCATCTCTGGCGCTATCGCGTGGTTCGCATGGCTATGGCTCCACCTCTTCTATCTCCTTGGTGGCCGCAACAAGGTCGGCACTATGGCTGACTGGACCTGGAATTACCTGACATTCGACCGAGGTAATCGACACATCATGGATGGCGCCGAACTTTGAGTCATATCGACCTTCGTGGCCATCAGGTCTGGAGCATCGAGAAGAAGCCGCTCCTCAAACGAAACCCTGAGAAAGTCCTCCTTCTCCATGGCGGATTGAGTTCTACCGAAAGTTGGATCGATGCAATCTCTCCTGCAGTCAAGGGATTCCATCTCTATGCCTACGATCGAACGGCACATGGGCGCACGAAGATCCGTGATGGCTACTACCACTTCGACTTTCAAACAGATGAGGCGATCGCATATCTCGAGGATGTCGTTCAAGGTCCAGCTCACATCATTGGATGGAGTGATGGCGGCATCATCGCACTCCATGTGGCCCTCAAACGCCCCGACTTGGTCTCATCGATGGTTCTCATCGGTGCGAACTATCACCACGATTGTGGTGCCTCACATGATGTACTGACGATCGAGGTGAAGGAGGAGGAGAAACTTCTCTTCGCAGAACGTTCCGGGCAGGATCCAGAACTCTTGGAGACGATCGTACGAAAGGCCTACGAGGTTTGGATGAGTGAACCGAATCTCTCGCTCAAGGATCTAGCGCGAATCAACGTGCCGACCCTCGTCCTTGCCGGAGATGATGAACCCTTCACCAGCGAACACACATTCTCGATGTACGAGGCCCTTCCTCTTGGACGCCTTGCGATCATCCCTGGCTCATCCCACTTCGTCGTAAAGGAGAAGCGAGAGCTCACTCAATCGATCATCAAGGATTTCATAGCAAATCTCGATTACCCGATTACGCGGTGGCCCAATCGCAGGAAAGAGATGACTGAGCGTCTCACCGAAGAGGGATCAAAGGACTCGTAACTCTCCCAGTGCGCCTCGCGGCACCACTGGATTCTTCGGTGGAATCGGCGTCATCCTTAGATATGGCTCTCCTTGATTTGGTCTCGTATCCAGATCTCCCTTGTTCGGCCAGAGTGAGAGAGCACGCTCTGCCTGAGCAGTGATGGTGAGAGAGGGATTGACACCAAGGTTCGCAGTGAGAGTCGAACCATCGATCACATGGAGCGTCGGATAGTTCCAGACACGTTGATAGGGGTCGATCACACCACTGCGCTCATCTGCACCGATGACACATCCACCGACGAAGTGAGCGGTGAAGGGAGCGCTGACGAGATCTCCTACGTGTCCGACTGGAAGTCCACCATGACGCCTA
>WLDY01000131.1 GCA_009704555.1 Actinomycetota bacterium
GATCTTCTCAATGAGCTTCAAGTTCGTCGGGAGAAGAGGTTCCTTATCGTCTCTCATGGCGACATCTGTCGTATCTTGATCAATTCGCTCCTCGATAGAGCTCTCAACTCATTCCAGAAAATTCTGATCGAGCCCGGTTCCCATTCACTCTTGATGACGGAGAGAGATGGAGATCTCAACTCCGCAACTCTTGCTTATCTCAACCGAATACCAATAGCGCGCCCAACGACTGACGCGAAGAAGTTCCAATTGGGTGGCGAGTGATGGAACATTCCTTTGAATTGGTCGATCGTTTCATCATCGGAACAGTAGGTCTCCCTGGAGAGCGTGAGTTCTATTTGCAGCTGGCGAACCAGGAACGGATCTCAAGCTTCGCGATGGAGAAAGGTCAGGCCATTGCGCTGGTTGAGAGACTTCAGGAATTGCTTCGCGAGCTACGTAGGCGTGACTCTTCCCGATATCAAGCAATCTTCCGATCTGTCGAAGTCGACGATGGACCTCTCTCCACCCCGGTGGAGTCGGAGTTCGCGCTTGGGGAGATGAGTCTGACCTGGATGGATGAGCCGGAGCGAATCCTCTTCGAAGCGAATTCACTCCAAGAAGAGGAAGATGGCTCGCTCAAGGTCCTCATCTCACTCGGCCAAGCCATGGAATTCATTCGGCGGAGCGAACGGGTGATCAGCGCTGGACGAGCTCCATGCCCATTCTGTGGACTGCCCCTCAACCTAGACGGGCACCTCTGTCCTCGTGCCAATGGGTATCGAAGGTGATCCAGAAGAGATGAGCGATTGGGAGCTCCTTCAGTCGGGGGAGATCGAAGTAACGCATCGCCTCGTCGATGCTTCTAACGCCACGCTCTTCGGGAGGATTGAGGGTTTCGGCGACGTGATTTACAAGCCGATTGCAGGGGAGCGTCCGCTCTGGGATTTTCCTGACGGCACTCTCGCTGACAGGGAAGTTGCCGCTTACAAGGTGAGCGAGATTCTAGGCTTGAACGTAGTTCCCATGACTGTCCTCCGAGAGGGTCCATTCGGTCCCGGAATGGTCCAACGATGGGTTTCGATCGATCCAGATGCGGACATCATCGCCTTCGGGCAAGGGGGTGATGCTCAACTTCGGCTGATGACACTCTTCGATGCCGTGATCAACAACACCGACAGGAAATTCGGTCACCTCTTGTTGGATTTACACGGACGTCTCTTCGGATGCGATCACGGCGTCACCTTCCATGTGGAGGACAAGCTTCGAACGGTCCTATGGCAGTTTGCGGGTGACCCCATGAATGAGAATGAAATGCGAACCTTGACGCGAACGTTCGAAAATGAGGATCAGATTCGGTCCGATTTGAGTTCTCATCTTCATGAAGATGAGATCGAGGCATTCTTCGAGCGCTCAAGAAGGCTAGCCGAGAGTGGTCTCTTCCCAACGCCTCATGATGAATGGCCCTCGGTTCCCTGGCCGCCGGTTTGATCGCATGAAAGTCATGTACCTCTAGACTTGCTACATGCATGCGTGGCCGCCCGTTTTCAGGCCCAACTTTGCTTTCTCGGGTTCATATCCACATCTCTCCCTCTTCGATTCACTCAAGGGAGCCAAGATTGAGCTTCCGGTTCGAGATCCGATGACGATCTACGTCTGTGGAATCACACCCTATGACGCCACTCATATCGGGCACGCTGCGACTTATCTGACCTTCGATTTGGTGCACCGATACCTACTTGCCGCTGGTCATCGAGTTGTCTTTCTCGAGAACGTGACTGATATCGACGATCCTCTATTTGAGAGGGCTCGCCGTGATGGAGTGAAGTGGAAGACGCTGGTAGATGATCAATTACGACTCTTCACCTCGGATATGACGAATCTTCGAGTCCTTCCCCCAATCGAGCTGACATCGGTCACAGAAGCGATGGAGGAGATCATCGCCTTCGTTGCGAGCCTGGTCGCAGAAGGCTTGACTTATAGCCTTGGCAGTGAGCTTTATCTGGATGCGAGACGGGTTACCGATTTCGGCGATCTACCACTTTCCATTGAGAGCGCTATAGCCATCTTCCGCGAGCGGGGCGGTGACCCCGATAGATCCGGAAAGCGGCATCCTCTCGATCCAGTCTTGTGGCGTCCGAGCGCAGAGGACGAACCACGATGGAGTACTCCTTTCGGCGAAGGTCGTCCTGGCTGGCACGTCGAATGCAATGCAATCGCCCGGAAAATAGTGGAGGCAGCATCACAGAATTCCCTCTCCTTACAGGGCGGGGGCGGGGATTTGATCTTCCCGCACCATTACATGACAGAACTGCAGTCGCGTGCTCGATACGACCAACCTTTCTCGCAGGTCTTCGCCCATGCAGGAATGGTCAAGTATCAGGGTGAAAAGATGTCAAAGAGTCTAGGTAACCTCGTCTTCGTCTCGAAACTCCTTGAAGACGGAGTCCATCCAATGGCGATCAGAATCGCGTTGATATCGGGCCATTACCGCGAGGAACGTGAGTGGAGTGACGTTCTTCTAGGGGTGGGGGAGAAGCTTGTCGACGATCTGCTCTCACTGCTATCGAGAGAGTTGATCCCTGAATACGACTACCTCATCTCCGAGATCATCACCTCGTTGGCGGATGACCTCGATACACCGCGCGTTCTGGTTCTACTTCAAGATTACATTTTGAGAGCTATGCATGACACTCAGCCAAGTAAGAATCCAGGGGATCTCTCTCGTTTCTTGGATGCAGTCCTTGGAGTGACGCTCTAGCCGTTCTCGTGTCGGCGCAGAAAGCGCTCCACTTCCTTCGCAATGGAATCCGCCGTAGCTTCTCGGAACTCATCGTCGTCCTTACTTCGCTCCAGTTCCTTTACGTAATCACCTACTTCGCTATCTTCAGCGGCCATGCGGTCCACCGTGGCTTCCCAAGCTGCTGCGCGTTCGCCCAAATCACCGTGAGGCAGCGGAGTCTCCAAGTACTCCTCTAGCGCTTCGAGAAGAGCGAGAGAAGCTTTCGGTGACGGGGTAGTTGAGACATAGTGGGGAACTGCGGCCCAGAAGGAAACTGCATCAATCTCTCGCCGTCTAGCCTCATCGCCGATTACACCCAAGATCCCCGTGACTCCTTCGTAGTTTGAAGGATCAACTTCGAGTGCATTGGCAAGGGCAGGACTCGCAGCCGTGGCGCTGATTGCGATCGGACGCGAGTGTGGGACATCGGCCAACAGCCCA
>WLDY01000132.1 GCA_009704555.1 Actinomycetota bacterium
CGGTTGATGCAGGTACCGGACGATTCGATCCTGATCGGGATCGATGAGATGACAGCTTTAGTGAAGGGATCCGGTGAGGATGAGTGGAAGGTGCATGGCCGCGCCAACGTCCATCTTCTCAAGGGTCTGCCGCCTCGACAGTTGAGTCACGGGGATCGAATAGCGCTCCTCTAGTACTTGTCTCAGATCTCACTTGTGACGCAGTCGTGAGGAAGTCCGTAGGTATTGCTCTCTGGTCTGAGTTGAATAGGCGTTGATGCGATTGACGAATGTCGTCAATGCCGTTGGGTGGTTCGATGCATGGCTAGCGATGCGGCAATCGCTTGTAGCAAGCTTTCCAAGGACTATGGGCGAGGTAGAGGCTTGTTCGACGCAAACCTCATCGTCCGCAAGGGCGAGATCTTCGGATTGATCGGACCCAATGGGGCCGGCAAAAGCACCTTGCTCAAGTTGCTCATGGACTTGATACGTCCGACCTCTGGGAGTGCATCGATCTTCGATCAGGATTCCAGGAAAGACTCGCTCTCGTTGAAGCGAGAGATCGGCTATCTGCCCGGTGAGCCGATGCAATTTCCCGGAGTCACTGCTGGATACATTCTCACTCTCCTAGCCAATCTGAGGCAGATGACGGATCTCACATACATCGAGGAGTTGGCACGAAGATTCCAGCTGAATCTCGACGAGAAGTACCAGGACCTCTCGCACGGAAACAAGCAGAAGGTCGGCATCATCCAATGCCTGATGCATCGACCGAAATTGTTGATCATGGACGAGCCCACGCTCGGTCTTGATCCGATCATGCAGCGTGAATTGCGTAGCTTGATAGTGGATTCCAAGGCAAGAGGTAGCACCGTCTTGCTCTCATCCCATGTACTCAGCGAAGTGGAGTCCATCTGCTCGCGCATTGCATTGATCGATGAGGGAAGGATCCGACGAGAGGGCACTCTCGATGAGCTTCGCACTGCGAGGATCCATATGGTCCGTGCGCTTCTAAAGGGGAAGGTCCCATCAACATCTGGATTGATGGATCTCGGTCTTGAGAATGTCACCGTCGAAGGTCAAGAAGTCCTCTTCGAAGTCCGTGGCTCCATAGACAAGGCGATCAAGTCATTGGCGCTCTTCGAGGTGATCGAACTCGACAGTCGTGAACTCTCACTCGAGGAGGTGTTCTTCTCTGAGATCGAGGGTTAGATCACCAGGTTTCGCTCTCTTCCTCTCGACATTGCGCGAGAAGAGGACGACGACATTGACATGGCTCATCGCTGGTGGATTGGCGATGTACTTCGAGGCTGTGGCCATCGCTGCTGAATTGCGGGACTTTCCGGGCGGGTCAAAGGCATTGGCCTTCTCGATCATGCCGACTATTGAGGCGCTTCGTATCATCCGGTGGCCCGCTGATCGACTCGATACGCTCGGTGGATATTTGGCTTATCACAACATAACCCTCTTCACTTTCTTCTTGGCGCTCTACCTAGGTATTCAAGGTTCACGCCTGATTCGTTCACTCGAAGAACGCAGAGACATCGATTTCTTACTTGCTACAGGCCTTGCGCGCGCGAGAGCCGCGTGGATTCGGGCAGCAGCAACCATCTGTGCGCTCCTTCTCATCTCTCTTGGTCTTGGACTTGGCACAGCGTTTGCACTCGAGATCTCAGGGGAACCTGATGCGATGGGTTCGATCATCACCTTGTTGGCAGCAGGAATCTGCATAGTGCCCTTCTTCGGGTTGGGGTTCCTCCTCTCCCAATACTTCGCTTCCACTCGAGTCGCGTCTGGAACGACCTCACTCATCATCGTGATCATCTATGTTGTGGGAAACATCAGTGGTAAGTACGAGTGGCTGAGATGGTTCGAGTACCTCTCTCCCTTTTCCTATGCGAACAGATCGAGACCTGTCGTTCCTGGATTCGGTGTCGACTACCTGTCGTGGATAGGGATGTCGATAATCGGATTGGTACTGGTGGCGATAGCAGTGCGGATCTTTGCCCACCGTGACGTGAATTCCGTCGCGGGTCCTTCGCTCCATTCGCGTACCTCCCAGAAGGGGAGAAGGAGTCGAGAGATCAAGCCAAGCACTCTGACAATCGACATGCTTTGGAGGCAGAGGATCGGTCTATTCGCTTGGCCCATGGCGACGACGATCTTCATCTCCGTCTTCATGTCGATGATGCCAGGCGTCATCGACATCTGGGCGAAATTCGATTTTATAGAGCAGTTCTCGCTGAGCGGGTTCGGTGAGAGCGTCGAAGAACAATATCTCGCGATGGTCTACGAGATTCTGCCTCCTTTTCTTGCTGGATACGTGATCTCCCAGAGTTCGATCTGGAACGCTGAGTACGTGCAGGGTCGGTTCCACCTTCTCTTCTCAACACCACTGTCGTGGACCTCCCTTCTCTTGAGGCGGATCCTTGTCGTGATGGTCATCTCGCAGACGATGATTCTCTTCTCCATCGGCGCGGTGGTGATCTCAAGTGAGATCCAAGGTTCGCCGCAGTACAACCTCGGAGCGTTTCGCGTTTGGGCTATGTCCTCGCTCTTCGTTCTCGCCTTTGCTGCGACCAATGCACTGCTAGTCCTCCTCTTGCGGGGGAGGAATGTCACCCAGATCCTTTCGGTATACATCGGTGCCGCATGGCTCGTCGGGTTCATGGCTCCTTATCTGGATTGGCCGGACTGGATAGTAAGACTTTCGATCTTCGATGCCTTCGGTCATCCATTCGTCGATTGGCCGTCGTCAACCAACTTCTCAGTGATCATCGGCATGATCCTGGTCGGTATCACCGCGACACTCATCTTGGGAAATCGAATGTCGAAGGTGGATTGACCGCTCATGCAAACTGGGTCAGGTTCTTGTGGCCTCGATTGCGGCTTCGATGATTCCAGAGGCTTCTTCGACGGTTTGAAGAAAGGTAGCCCCGACTTGGATCCAGATACCGTCGACCAAGAGGTTGATGGTCCAGACATGCTTCTCATCTGCCGAGGTTCCATCCTGCAAGATGAAGGCTGCATCTTCATCGAAACCTTCAAGATCAATTGGCGTCTGACCGTATTCCTTCCATTGGTCACTCCTTGATTCCCAGAGTTCGTCACTAGCAGGAGCCCACAAGATCGTTCCACCGACTTCTGCAACCTGGATCCCATAACTGCATGCGATCCCACCTGCATCGATTGCAGCCTTCAGGTCAGTGCCCTCACC
>WLDY01000133.1 GCA_009704555.1 Actinomycetota bacterium
ACGCGATGTAGGAGCGGACCACGATAGGCGATCGGATCGGCGCGATCGGGTTTGAACATCTCCATCGACACGACCTTGACGCCATATCCCTCGACGGGGATGAAGAGTTGGTCGATCACAGTCGGTCGTACTCCCGCGACACCAGCAAGTCGTGGGATCGAATGTCCATATACATCGGCATCGAGGATCCCGACCGAGAAGCCCAGATTGCGGAGCGCAATCGCGAGATTGACTGTCACCGAAGACTTTCCGACGCCGCCCTTGCCGGAGGCTATGCCGATCACACGGGTCAATGAATCGGGTCTAGCGAATGGGATCTCCTTCTCGCGCCCACCACGGACGATCCGCTTCACCTCATTGCGTTGCTCTTCCGTCATCACTCCGAAATCGAGATCCACTCTTTCGATACCTTCGACAGTAAGGGCTGCGGCGGTGACATCCTGTTGCAACCTTTCGCGCATCGGGCAACCAGCGATGGTGAGCAGGATCCTTATCGATAAGCGTGCGCCCTCTATCTGGAGTGAATCGACCATCCCCAGTTCAGTGATTGGTTTGCGTAACTCCGGATCATTGACGCGTGAAAGCGCGCTACGGACGAGGTCCTCTCGAGAACTCATGATTTATGACTCGCGATCGACTTCTATGGCATCTCAGGATCGAACTTAGCCGGCGGGGTGCGCTTCACAGCCTTCGTGCTGCTAGTCACCTTCGGCTTCTCATCGATCGCATCGAGGACATGCTTCTGCAAGAGCGTCTTCGGATTGAGGTCTCTGACATTGAGATCCTCGAACCCGGGTCCGAGGTTCTTCTTCAACTCATCGCCAGCACCAGTCGTGAAGTCTCTGACCTTCTTGATGAATCGCGCGGCATCTGCCGCTGCCTTCGGAAGACGGTCCGGACCGACGAGAATCATGCCAAGGATGGCAAGTCCGATGATCTCACCGCCGCCGATATCGAACATATGGCAATACTAGTTCGGGCCCGACTAGTTCTGGCTCGCGGCCAATGTCACTGAGAGCGTGATCCGCTTACCGTCTCTCAGGATGACAAGGCTCACACGGTCGCCGACATCTCGGGACCTGATGGCAACGATCAACTCATCGGAGGTGGTGATCTCGACGCCTTCGAACTCGACGATCACATCACCGCGTCGGATCCCAGCCTTGGCAGCCGGACCGCCGGCGATCACTGCATCAGGTTGATCTGCGACAAGGGCACCGTTTCCGGTGAACCTCGAGTCGATCGAAACGCCCATGATCGGATAGACGGAGCGACCGGTTGCGATCAACTGTTCAGCGGTCTTTCGCGCTTGGTTGATGGGGATCGCGAAACCAAGTCCGATCGAACCGCTCGTGCTGAACGAATTACCCAGGGTTGCGATCGCAGAGTTGACGCCGACCACTGCCCCGCTTCGATCGACCAACGGACCACCGGAGTTTCCTGGATTGATCGCTGCATCGGTCTGAAGGGCGTTGATGAAGGAGGTCTCATCGTCGCCACCGACGGTGACTGCTCGATTCTTTGCGCTGATGATCCCGGTCGTAACCGTCCCGCTCAAACCCAGCGGGGAGCCGATCGCGATGACGTTGTCACCGACTTGGATCGCATCACTATCGCCGAATTGGAGCGCAGGCGCGGAGTTCACTGCGATCTTCAGAACTGCGAGGTCATAGGAGGCATTGCGTCCGACCACTCGCGCTGTGAATCTTTTGCCATTGTTGAGTTTGACCGAGATCCGTCCGTTGCCTGAAGCAGCATCGCTGATCACGTGGTTGTTGGTCAGAATGAAACCGTCACTGCGGATGAAGAAGCCGCTTCCCGTACCACTTCCACTTCGACTTGTCGTCGCGATAGAGACGACCGATGGCAAGACTCGTTGCGCGATCCCGGCGATGGAATCCGGAGCACGCTCGACGGTACTTCCGACCGATACCAAGTTGGCATTGGTTGAGATCAACTCTCGGTCAGCAAGGTATGCACCGCCAACTCCACCAAGGAGTCCGACGACGAGTGCGATGATGACAGTGACACCTGTGCTGATCCGGCGCGCCTTGCGATCGGTCGGCGTAGTGAAACGCTTGTGATCGTCGCTCTGACCAGCGCTCCACCAGGTCACATGTTCACTCATATCCGCATTCTTCCTAATCCTTGTTCGCTTCGCTCATCTTGATGGCGACCATCACGCCCTCATCGATCGGAAGTAGGAGCGGACGCCACTTCTGCCCGGTTCTGATCGATCGGATCGCCTCGCGTCTTGAGAGGCTCAAGTCATCACGTTGTGTGGGATCGGCAACCTTGCCACCGCCGAGGATGCCATCGAGGACGACGAGTCCCCCGGGACGTAACGATCGATGGATCTGATCGAGCGCGTCGACGAGATAGTCGGAGTCCTTCGACTCTGAGGTCTGGCGCATGATGAATATGTCATATGACTCATCTGCCAATTTCCCGATCACTTCCTTAGTCGTACCTGTGATCAGTCGATAACGCGTCGCTGGTATCCCAGCATCCTCGAAGGCGCGTCGTGCCGCTTTCGCTTGCGCCATCTCGGCATCGATCGAGGTGAGATTCACTTCGGCAAGATCGAGAAGGTAGAGACCACCCACACCGGTTCCTGTTCCGACCTCCACGATCGAGGATGCGCCGATCAACTCGACCAGGAAACGAGTGAGAGCAGCGGTTAGTCGAGGTGGGTTCGTTATCCCAAGTTCCTCACCGCGCGCCCGCGCCGCAATGATCACTTCGGACTCTGGGAGAAGGCTCTCGCTGAAGGCGTTCATATCCCCGCGTTGCGGGATGAAGGGAAGCGATGACATCAGAGCGTCGCAAGCCAGGCTGTGAGCGTTCTAACTCCGAAGCCAGTCCCGCCCTTCACATATTCACCAGCATCGACCTCTGACCGTGCAGGTCCTGCGATATCTAGGTGGACCCAACGTCGCTTTCCGACGAACTTCTCCAAGAAGAGCGCAGCGGTGACTGATCCGGCACCGAACTTCGGCTTGTCGGCGGTGTGATTGAAATCTGCGATCTCACTCTTCAGTGCTATCTGATAATCATCGATCAATGGCATATGCCAGAGACGATCGCCGGCCTCCTCGCCGATCTGATTGAGGCGAGCAGCAAGTCGCTCATCACGTGAGTACATCGCTGCATACTGCTTGCCAAGTCCTAGTGATGCAGCGCCGGTC
>WLDY01000134.1 GCA_009704555.1 Actinomycetota bacterium
AGAAATCCACTCAGTCGCATCCTTCTTCGTCAGTCGTATCGACACTGAGATCGACGCCCGCTTGCGATCGAGATCAAGCGATGGCGAAGAGCATCTCTTCGCTGACTTACGCGGACGAGCTGGAGTGGCTAACGCATTGGTCGCGTATCGCCTCTTCCTTGATCGATTCAATTCGCAGCGATGGAAAACTTTGCAGAACGGTGGTGGAAATATCCAACGTCCGCTCTGGGCATCGACTGGTGTGAAAGACCCTGACTACTCTCCCACTCTCTATGTTGAATCCCTCGTCACCAAGGATTCTGTCAACACTATGCCGGAGGCGACGCTAGATGCTGTCACCTCACTTCCATCGAGTCATCGAATCGAAAGAGTCGAAGAGAGCTCGCCTCAATTCGAGGAGGCCCGGAACCACCTGCGATCGCTCGCAGAGATGGGTATTGAGATCGAGGCCGTCGGTGATCAACTCGAGAGAGAAGGCGTCGAGAAGTTCGTCACGCCGTGGCGGACGCTCCATGAGAACGTTGCGTCACGGATCGCACCATGACCTTCCGACTTGACCCAAAGATTTCATCGATACCCCTCTCTGATGTACTGATGAGGATCTCGGAGCGAGTGGCTGCGAAGGATGCAACGACATGGGGCGAATCATCAGAAGCGGCGATTCGACTTGGATGGGTCGATCTCGCGGAGACTTCACGTTCGCTTCTGCCGCAACTTGATTCCATCGCTGCATCCGCTCGGGAGCGAATGGTCGAGAAGGTAGTCCTCTCTGGCATGGGTGGTAGTTCCCTTGCGCCTGAGGTGATCGCGAAGACCTACAAGCGAGAGAGCACAAGGCAACTGATCGTCTTGGATTCGACGGAGCCTCACTTCGTCCAAACTCGTTTGGAGGGCGACCTTTCAAGGACGCTCTTCCTGATCAGCTCGAAGTCCGGCAGCACTATCGAGACGAATTCCCATCTTGCCCTGATCCTTGAACGCCTCGCTTCACAAGAGTTGGATCATCGTCATCACATCATCGTCATCACCGATCCTGGATCACCTCTCGCTCTCACCGCCGAAGAGAATGGTTGGCGCGTAGTTCTTGGTGATCCGCATGTGGGCGGTCGCTTCTCAGCCCTCTCTGCCTTCGGTCTGGTCCCAGCAGCCCTGATCGGAATCGACCCTGCGCTCCTTCTTGATGATGCCGCTGAGATGATCGCCAGAATCCACGAACCAGCAGTCAAGATTGCGACTCACCTTGCCGAGCATCGCTATCTCTACTTCCTCGATTCGAAGGGATCGCTACCGGGGCTCGCCGATTGGATCGAGCAGTTGATCGCTGAGTCCACTGGCAAGCAAGGAAAGGGTTTGCTTCCCATCGCCGTTCAATCCACGTCAAGCTCGATGAGCGCCCCAACTGTGGATCTCTCGACGATCATCGATGCCCCACTTGGCGCGCACTTCATCCTCTGGGAGTGGGTGACGGCGCTCCTTGGCCACATCTACCAGGTCGACCCCTTCGATCAACCAGATGTCCAAGCGACAAAGACTCGTACTCTTGAGGTCTTGAGCGAGAGATCAGCGGTAGTCGCTGACACAACGCTCACTCCGCTCGAGGATCTACGAGTGACGATCGATGCCTATTTGAAGGGGCGTGAGTATCTGGCGGTCTGCGCATTCCTTGATCCCATCCGAGATGCAGAGGTCGCCTCTCTCCGCGACCGGCTTGAAAAGGTTTTTCACGTACCCGTCGCTTTTGGTTGGGGCCCACGCTTCCTTCATTCCACGGGACAGTTCCACAAAGGTGGCCCAAAGAGCGGACTCTTCCTCTCGCTAACGATTGACAGCGATGAAACGGTGTCTGTGCCAGGAAAAGATTATGACTTCACTCGATTGATACGCGCTCAGGCTGAGGGAGATAGACGGGCGCTAGTCGAGAGCGGTAACCCTGTGATCAGCGTCCACCTTCGTGGAGCTGACGATGTCGAAAGGTTGCTTACTCTCTTCGCTTGATGGATGACTTAGTCGTCATCACCACGAAGTCTGCGCAACGCATCTTCGAGGATCTTCTTCGCCTCTGCCTCAGTACGACGCTCCTTCACATAAGCGAGATGCGTCTTGTATGGCTCGTTCTTGGAAGGCGACGGAGGGTTGTCCTTATCTTGTCCTGCAGGGAAGCCGCAACGAGGGCAATCCCACTCTTCCGGGATGTCGACGGTGCCATCATCGGCGAACGATGGACGAGTCTCATGGCCATTGAGGCACCAGTACGAGATACGAAAGCGCGCGATCGCTTCGCCACGTTCTGCCTCGCCCATAGGGCCTGCGCCGACACGTGATCCTCGAATCGCACTTCCGCCAGCCATCTATTTCTCCCTCGTACTCGAAGTGAATTCCCGCTTGAACATTTCTCCCAATTTCGACCAGTCAAACCACTAGATGATGAGACCAAGCGCGACAATCAATGTGAACCAGAGACCACCAGCGACGATGGTGAGCCGGTCTAAGTTCTTCTCGACTACTGAGGATCCGCCGTAACTCGAAGAGATTCCGCCGCCGAAGAGGTCGGAGAGGCCACTGCCCTTCCCCTTGTGCAAGAGGACCAAGATGATCATGAGGACACTGACGAGAATCAGCGCGATCGATAGTGCTAGGACCACAGCGAGTCACTCCTTGAATCGGCCTTGAAATACCTTGAACGAGAGCCGAAGTCTAGCAGTGCCGGTCAGCAGGGTCAGATGACGCGATGGAACTTACAGATCCGCGCGAACTCCTCCGGGTCAAGGCTCGCTCCTCCGACCAAGGCACCGTTGACGTTGGGTTGACGCATGATTTCGACGATGTTCGATGACTTCACGGAACCGCCGTAGAGGATCCGTGCATTCTCAGCGATCTCGTCACTGCCAATCTTTCGCAACTCATTCCTGATGGCAAGACAGACTTCCTCTGCATCCTCCGGTGTCGCAGTCCGTCCGGTTCCAATCGCCCACACCGGCTCATATGCGAAAACCATCTTCTTCAGGTCAGGTTTATGGATGCCCTTGAGTGCAGCACGAAGTTGCGAGACGACATGTTCTATCTGACGCCCCTCCTCACGAATGGATAGTTCCTCGCCGATACAAAGGATGGGTGCTATGCCATGAGCGGAGGCTGCCTTTAGCTTCCGATTGATGAGTTCATCACTCT
>WLDY01000135.1 GCA_009704555.1 Actinomycetota bacterium
CGGTACCCGTAAGGAAGAGATCCTGATGGGACCAGAGGAACTCAATATCGTCTGGAAACTCCGTCGCGTCCTCCATGCCCTCGATTCACAACAAGCGCTCGAGCTCTTGCTCGAGAAGATGAAGGGCACGAAGTCCAACGTCGAGTTCTTGATGCAGGTGCAGAAGACCACCGTCGGTCCAAGCGCCGAGGATCAGGTCAAGTAAGCCAGAAGTAAGGGGTATCCCCGCGACGATTTCTGATTCCAGGTCGTCGCTGGGTAACCTTGCCCTTCCGGATCCGACGGTTCCGGAAATCCCAGAAAGAGCATCACTGGTTCACCGCCTCACTTCAGATCGAAGCGATCCGGACCCAGCGAGAAGGAATAGATATGAAGCCAGAGATCCATCCCACATACGTGGAGACCAAGGTGACCTGCGGTTGCGGCGAGAGTTTCACAACTCGCTCCACCGTCGAGAGCGGTTCGCTCTTCGTTGAAGTCTGCTCGGTCTGCCATCCTTTCTATACCGGCAAGCAGCGAATCCTCGATACCGGTGGTCGCGTCGCCCGATTTGAAGAGCGCATGAAGAAGAGCGCAGCAAAGGGTGCAAAGACCTCCGCTAAGTAGCGTCGTTTCCATTCGCAAGATCGACCGTAGCTTCGAAGACCCGATCGATAATCAGATCGAACGAAATGGAAAACCCTCATGAGTGACCGCTTTGCCTCCATGCCGGAGATCCTCGCTGAGTACGAGGAGCTCGAGCGGAAGATGGCCGACCCCTCGATCCATGCTGATCAAGGTAAGGCGCGGCAATTCGGTAAGCGCTATGCGCAATTAGGTCCGGTCATCGCCGGCTACAAGGCGTGGAAGAGCGCCGAGGATGACTTTCTCGCCGCGAAGGAACTTGCAGATACCGATAGTGAATTCGCCGCTGAACTTCCCGCGCTCGAAGCGAAGATGGAAGAGAGCGCAACCATCTTGGAAGAGCTCTTACTGCCACGCGATCCCAACGATGATCGCGATGTGATCCTCGAGATCAAGGCTGGCGCAGGTGGTGAGGAGTCAGCGCTCTTCGCAGGCGATCTCCTTCGTATGTACCTTCGCTATGCAGAGCGACAAGGTTGGAAGACCGAGATCATCGATGCCACCGAGAGCGATCTCGGCGGTTACAAGGACATCTCCGTGGCAGTGAAGTCCCGCGGCACTCCCGAGGCTGGCATGGGACCGTTCGCGAAGTTGAAATTCGAAGGTGGCGTCCATCGCGTACAGCGCGTGCCGGAGACCGAGAGCCAAGGCCGTATCCACACCTCAGCCGCAGGAGTCCTCGTCCTTCCGGAAGCGGAAGAGATCGATGTCGAGATCAATATGAATGAACTTCGAATCGATGTCTACCGATCCTCAGGCCCGGGCGGACAGAGCGTCAATACGACCGATTCCGCCGTCCGCATCACACATATCCCGACTGGGATCGTCGTCTCCTGTCAGAACGAGAAGAGCCAATTGCAGAACAAGGAGTCAGCGCTTCGTATCCTTCGCGCACGACTTCTCGCTGCTGCGCAAGAGGCTGCCGATGCCGAAGCCGCAGCGACGCGTAAGTCGCAAGTACGCACCGTCGATCGAAGCGAGCGGATCCGCACCTACAACTTCCCGGAGAATCGAATCTCCGACCATCGCGTCAACTACAAGTCAAATAACCTCGATGCCGTGCTCAACGGGCAGTTGGATGAAGTGATCCAATCGCTCCTCGATGCAGATAAGGCAGAGAAGCTCGCAGCAGCGAGCGCATGAGCGCACTTCGTCAGATCCTTCGCGAGGGAAAGCGAAGGTTGGAGGAGGCGAAGATCTCTGCCGTTGATGCTGAGCTCTTGCTTGCACACCTTCTTGGCGTCGGTCGAATGGACCTCCATGCGCGAGACTTCACACTGACTGCGGACGAGGAGCAGCAACTTCAGGAGCGTTTCGACGAATTGATCTCATCTCGCATCGATTCGATGCCGGTGCAATATCTCACCGGTGAGGCGGCCTTCCGTCACATCACACTTGAGGTTGGACCAGGTGTCTTGATCCCGCGGCCTGAGACTGAAGGTCTTGTCGAGTTAGCGCTGATCTGGTTGGAGAAGGAGAGAAGCATCGATCCATCTCGACGCTTTTCGGTCGTCGATCTCGGATCAGGTTCTGGCGCGATCGCGATCTCACTTGCAGTCGAAGGTGCGAACCGTGGCATCCCACTCTCACTCGTGGCGGTCGAGGATTCATCGGAGGCAAAGCCGTGGCTCGAGCGAAATATCGCGACCTATCGCGAGAAGTATGGCGAGAGCATCGATATCCGTCTCATCGATCTTCCGGTCAAGGATGCGCTTCTTGGCGTCAGGTGCGATCTCGTCATCGCTAATCCCCCCTACATCCCGCGCGAGACCACATTGCCTGCTGATGTAAGGCAAGAACCTGAGCGCGCGCTCTTCGGTGGCATTGAGGGCATCGAACTCCCGATCCACTTCATCGAGCATGGTGCACGGATGCTCAAACCAGGTGGCGCGCTCTTCATGGAGCATTTCGAAGGTCAAGGTGAGGCGTTGGCTCGCTTCATGAACCCTGAGTTCTCAGAGATTCTCGGCCATGATGACCTCAATGGCCGAGGTCGTTATATTTCAGCCCGCAAGAAGTGATGTAGAAACCGTTTGAGAGATAGGTGCTTTGGTGTCGGAGAGATTGACGATCAAGCAAGGACCGCGAGCTAAGGTCGCTCCTGCTGCGCAATCTGCCTTCGAAGCGATTCGAGATGGGCATGTGATCGTAGCTCCCATCGAACACTCCTATGTCTTCGTCGCAGATGCCTTCAACCATGGTGCGGTTGCGAAGATCCACCAACTTCGTGGTGATGATCTAGGGGTTGCGGCACAAGTTCTGATCCGTGATGCCTCGGTAGTGAAGGGGTTGAGCGCAGCGCCACATGAAGGAGCGGATGCGCTCGCCAAGTACTTCTGGCCAGGGCTTCTCACCATCATCACGCCAGCACAACGAGGACTCACCTGGAATCTCGGTGACAACAAGGAACTTGGCAAGGTCGCTCTTCGCGTTCCCGGAAATCGCTTCATGACTGCGCTCCTTGCGCTCACCGGTCCACTTGCGATCGCACATGCATCCCTCGCAAGAGGAAAGCCGCCTCGCACCACGAACATGATCCCTGC
>WLDY01000136.1 GCA_009704555.1 Actinomycetota bacterium
AGAGTGAGGCGCGCTACGGACTTACTTCTCAACCCAACTCCAACGATCGATCCCGGGCTGCCCGCATGGCAGCCTCAACCATCTCATCAAGGCCTCGCTCGCGAAAGACCTTGAGCGCCTCTGCGGTCACGCCCTTTGGGCTGGTCACATTCTCACGAAGGGTGGTCGCTGACTTTCCAGACTCTTCGAGCATCACAGCAGCGCCTTTGATCGTTGCGATTGCAAGCGCAGTGGCATCGTGGTTCGAGATGCCCAACTTCTCTCCTGCGCTAACCATCGCTTCGATGAATGCGAAGAAATAGGCAGGACCTGATCCACTGATCGAGGTGACGGCATCTTGCAACGACTCATCTATCACCATCGCGAGACCGCCAACGGCGAGCAGACCCCTCACCCACTCGAGTTCCGCAGGATCGACATTGGAGCTCGCGGAGATCACAGAGACTCCTTCGCCTACCACCATGGGGGTATTTGGCATCACGCGAATCACTGGATTCTTGTCACCGAGGGCTGCCTGGATCACACCCGTCTTCTTCCCGGCGGCGAGTGAGACGATCAAAGTCTCAGCAGGGACGTTCGTTTTGATCTCATCAAGGATCGCGATGAGATCCTGAGGCTTCATCGCTAGGAAGATGAGATCTGACTCACGCGCCAACTCTGCAAGCGACCTTGCACTTATCCCATAGGCCTTGATGATCTCATCGTTCAACTCACTGCGTTTGCGTGTGAAAGAGATCTGATCCTTGGGGATTCCTGCCTTGATGAGAGTGGCGATGACTGCTTGACCCATCACTCCAGCGCCGATGAATCCAATCCGCGTCCTCACAGTGCGAGCCTATCCTTTAGGCTCTCGCACTATGCCTGAGATCAAAGAAGGATTCCCGAGAGAATGGTTGGAGTTCGAAGATCCCAGCAATCCAGAACACCTCTTCAAGTGTGACATCACATGGCTGACATCCTCATGGAACTGCATCTACGGACGAGGGTGCAAGGGGATCGACAAGGAAGAGCCCGATGCGGGATGTTGTAGCGATGGTGCCTATTACTCCGATAAATCCGATGAGAAGCGAGTGGCGTCAGCAGCGGCCCGACTCACTCCCGATATCTGGCAGATGCACTCGCGTGGTTATCGCGGCGGGAAGTTGAGCATCACTGAGATCGGCCTCGATGACGATCGAAAGACGAAACGGATCGATGGCTCCTGCATCTTCCTCAACCGCTCTGGCTTCAAGGGTGGGATGGGTTGCGCCCTTCACCATCTTGCGATGCGCGAAGGGACCCATTTCCATGAGACGAAACCTGATGTCTGCTGGCAGCTCCCGCTCCGTCGCTCCTTCGAAAGACGCGAGGTAGGCGATGCCGAACTCCTTGTCACCGTCATCGGGGAGTATGGCCGTATGGCATGGGGAGAGGGCGGGGCTGATCTCGATTGGTACTGCACCAGTAACACGGAAGCACACACTGGATCGAAACCGGTCTATCTCTCAAGCAAGGACGAGCTGATCCAGATGATGGGAGCACCCGCCTACAAGATCCTCGCCGAGGCTTGTGAGAAGAGGATGACCCTCATCAAGAGCACGAAGCGAAAGAACTTGCCGCTCTTTACGATCCATCCAGCGACAGCAAGAGGGCAATAGAAGCGAGAGATGATGGCCAAGCCAGTCAAGGATCCATATCGCTGCGGCGAATGTGGCTGGAGTACGACGAAGTGGGTCGGTCGTTGTGGCGAGTGCCAAGCATGGGGAACTATCGAGGAAATCGGCGCACCAAAGAAAGCGACCTTGGTCGCAACCGCGCCCAACTCCGATGCGCTTCCGATCAAGGATGTGGCGCTCGCGAGTGCGACGGCGCGAAAGAGTGGAGTCGATGAGTTCGATCGAGTTCTTGGCGGTGGATTGGTCCCAGGTGCTGCGCTCCTTCTCGCGGGTGAACCAGGGGTTGGAAAATCGACTCTCCTTCTCACTGTCGCATCCCTCTTCGGAGATCGTGCGCTCTATATAAGTGGTGAGGAATCACCATCTCAAGTAAGGCTTCGCGCAGAACGAGTCGGTGCGCTCGCCCAGGACCTATATCTCGCTTCGGAGAACGACCTCGGTGCGATCATCACACATATCGAGAAGGTCGAGCCAGAGCTGATCATCATCGATTCGATCCAGACGATTGGCACCTCTGCGATCGATAGCGCACCAGGAAGCGTCTCGCAGATCCGCGAAGTCTCGGCAGCGCTGATCCGAATCTGCAAGGAACGCTCGATTTCTCTCGTACTCGTAGGACATGTGACGAAGGATGGTTCGATCGCAGGACCTCGTCTCCTCGAGCATCTCGTCGATGTCGTCTTGCAGTTCGAAGGTGAACGTCACTCAAGGCTTCGATTGATCCGCGCAACGAAGAATCGTTTCGGTCCGAGTGATGAGGTCGGTTGCTTCGACCTTCATGACGGTGGGATCGAAGGACTTCCGGATCCGACCGGGCTCTTCACGACGCGTCACGCAGAGCCGGTCCCAGGAACTTGCGTCACTGTCGCTCTAGAGGGAAGGCGCCCTCTTCTTGCAGAGATACAAGCGCTCGTCGGAAGTGATCGTGAGATCGATTATGGCAATGCTCGTCGCGTCACGAGTGGACTCGACAATCCACGGACAGCGATGACCCTTGCAGTCTTAGAACTTCGTGCCAAGGTCAAACTCTCTGGTCGTGATGTCTATGTCGCAACGGTCGGTGGGATGAAGATCCAAGAGCCCGCGGCAGATTTGGCAGTCGCTCTAGCAGTCGCATCCGGTGCTCATAGCTTGGCTCTTCCATCGGACTTGATCGCACTCGGAGAAGTTGGTCTCGCTGGTGAGATCCGACGGGTGCAAGGCGTCGCGCAGCGTCTCAATGAGGCATTCCGTCTTGGTTTCAAACGCGCGCTGGTTCCCACCGGAAGCGATGTGAGAATCGATGGGATGGATATCGTCGAGGTATCGCGTCTAGATCAAGCGATCGGGCGAGTTCGAATCGGAGCATAGATGCTCGAAGAGGTCACGAATTGGTTCGCGCACTCTGCTCGCGACCTGCCATGGCGGAAGACATCGCCGTGGGGCGTGATGGTCAGTGAGTTCATGTTGCAACAAACGCCAGTGGTCCGTGTGCTA
>WLDY01000137.1 GCA_009704555.1 Actinomycetota bacterium
CGACTACTTCTGTGGTGACTGAACCGCGCATAGTCATAGTTGCGGTGCCACCAGAGAACGCAGGCGAGGTAGTAGCAGATGGATTGAAACGGTATCCAAGATCGATAGTTGTAGACGTCACGAGTATCAAGACTAAAGTAGTAGCTAAAGTCAGGACTTTATCGGCGGATCAAGGTCGCTTCATACCCACTCATCCAGTTGCTGGGCGCGAGGTGGGCGGTCCAGCTTCCGCTCAAGGTGACCTCTTCGAGGGGAGGGTGTGGATCATCACCCCTTTACCCGAAAACCAGGGGGCGGACGTCCAAGCCGTGGAGGACTTGATCTTGTCTCTGGGGGCGACACCGCATCGGATGGATCCGGCCACTCATGACCAGCTCTTCGCGCGCACCTCGCACTTCCCGCAGATCCTGAGCACTTTGCTCGCAGGTTCCTTGCTGAAGGTCGAAGAGGGAGTTGAACTGTCGGGACAAGGTCTTCGGGATATGACCCGGCTCGCAGAATCGGATTCCAAACTCTGGAGCCAAATCATTTCCTTGAATTCCGAGCCTTTGTTGAGATCAATTGCCGATTTCAAATCGTTGCTCATTGAGTTGGAAGTGGCTCTCTCAAAAATGGATCATGAATCGATCGTGGAGATCATCAGGAAGGGTCAGGAAGGTCGGAAACTCATCTCTGGAAAACATGGCGGGAAGCCGCGGAACTACATGCTCTTCCACATTGTGATTGATGATAGACCAGGAGTCCTAGGAGAACTCTTCGCGCTTTGCGGCGAGGCGGGAGTCAATGTTGAGGATCTCGATCTCGAGCACTCTCCAAATCAAGAGACAGGTCTAATCACGATCGCGATTGCACCAGAGCAAGATGAAATCTTCGCATCAGCCCTGAAGGATAAGGGCTGGCGTTTTCATCGTTCAGGAGGCTTAGTGTGAGGAAGATACGGATCGCTGTAGATGGTCCGAGCGGCACCGGCAAGTCGTCAACGTGTAAGGCGATTGCTCGCAGGGCGGGATGGAGCTACTTGGACACCGGTGCGCTCTATCGAATGACGACACTTCTTGCAATGAAGTCTGACGTGGAGGGAACTGCTCTCTCAACTTTGATTGAGCAATCTAACTTTGATGTTTCATTGGATCCGATTGATCAACGTTTCTTTCTCAATGGCGATGATGTCACTGCGGCGATAAGGGAAGAAGATGTCACTCAGCATGTCAGCACTGTTGCCGCACAACCAGAGGTGAGAGAAGCGCTTCTTGCAATGCAACATCGTCTTGTCGATAAAGCTTCATCTGGCATCGTGGTGGAGGGACGAGACATCGGCTCGACAGTCATCCCGGACGCGGATCTGAAGCTCCATCTTTTCGCTGATTTAGCCGCTCGAGCGGCTCGCCGTGCTCTGGAGACTCAAGATAGCGGTGAGAGGGTCGCTGAGAGGCTTGCTGATCGAGACCGGATCGACTCGACTCGTGCTGCTTCACCGTATCAAGTACCACCAGATGCGATCGAAATTGATTCCACTGACTTGAACCTTGAGGAGACTGTTGATCTCATCTGGCAAATGATCATCGAAAGGGAGCTGGTCGGAATTCCGAAGGTCGTTCTGATTGGGAGACCGAACGTTGGCAAGTCCAGTCTGATCAATCGCATCACCGGGAGAGGCGACGCGATCACGGAGGATCGACCGGGCATCACTCGAGATCAAGTTGAGCACCAGGCCACATGGAATGGTCGAGACTTTGTGATCGTCGACACCGGCGGCCTTGATCGTGAACTTGAGGGCTTAGATGCCACTGCTGCGAACCGGACACTCGCATCCACTAGGGATGCAGACATGATCATCTTCGTCACGGATGGACAGACCGGATTGATCGATCAGGACGAATCAATAGTTGCGAATCTTCGAAAGATAGATGTGCCAGTGATGTTGGTCGTCAATAAGGTAGACAACGAGAGTGATGAGTTGCGTGGTCATGAATTCTGGAGTCTTGGGCTTGGAGAGCCGAACTTTGTCTCTGCACTACACGGTCGCGGAAGCGGAGATCTGCTCGATGAGATCGTCCGTAGGTTGCCGTCCTTTGGACGTGGGCGCAGACAGGATGATGCGGTACGTATAGCCATCATTGGTAAGCCGAATGTCGGGAAGTCGAGCTTGCTCAACGCCTTAGTTGGTAGCGAAAGATCCCTGGTATCTGAGGTTGCAGGTACGACGCGCGATCCAGTCGATGAAAGGGTCGAGAAGGAGGGCACCACATATCTCTTCGTCGATACCGCAGGAATCAGACGACGTTCACATCAGGATGAAGGCGCCGACTACTACGCGGTCTTACGGAGTCAGCGTGCTTTGGATGATGCTGACCTCGGACTCTTGGTCGTCGATGCCTCCCAGCCGATAGCCGAACAGGATCTACGCCTGATCAGTTCCATTGAAGACTCGGGGAAGGCGCTCGTGGTCATCATGAACAAGTGGGATCTGATGGATGAGGATCGTCGGGTTCTCTTTGACCGTGAGGTTGAGCGCAGTTTCGTTCAAGTTGAGTGGGCCGCCCGGATCAACATCTCCGCCAAGACGGGGTGGCATCGGGATCGAATCTTTCCTGCGATTGAACGCGCTCTGCATGCCTGGCGCTTTCGGGTTCCGACAGGCAAGCTCAATGCATTCATCGGTTCGTTGGTTGGAGAGAATCCACCGCCCGTCCGTAGTGGCAAACAGCCCAAGATCCAATACTGTTCCCAAGTCCAAGTTTCGCCACCCACTTTCGTGATCTTCGCTACCGGCTTCTTGGAGACCAGTTACCGGCGTTTCATCGAACGTCGCCTTCGCGAAGAATTCGGGTTCGAGGGATCTCCGATCAGGATCTCCGTGCGACTAAAAGACGATCGCTAACGGCGGGTAGCATCCGCCATCACGGGACGTAGCGCAGCTTGGTAGCGCACATGGCTGGGGGTCATGTGGTCGCGGGTTCAAATCCCGCCGTCCCGACGTGAAGAGCTCAATCCTGACGGTTCCCAATCTCCTCTCGGTTCTCCGTCTGGTGGGGGTACCTATCTATCTCGCTCTGATTCAAGGGGAGAGGTACGGCTGGGCGGTTCTCACGCTGATGGTCGCAGGTGCGACCGATTACTTCGA
>WLDY01000138.1 GCA_009704555.1 Actinomycetota bacterium
GACCGAGCCGACCTGCTTCGCTGCATAGTTCGCGCGAGCGATGATCGAGTTTCCGACGTCGATGAAACCTTGTGGTCCCATCAAGGACATGTAGGTCGCATTCGCAACTGCCCAGAGATAGACCGAGTTTCCGGTCCAGTCCTTACCTTCTTCGCGGGAACCGTACGAGGATTGATGGAAGAGGGTGAGACCGAATGCCATTTCACCAGGTTCCGTTGTCGCAGTGAGGCTGACTTGAAGGGTCGGATATTCGCGCGCGTACTTCTCCTCGTCGCGAGTCGCGATGAATCCACCGACGCCGCCACCGGCGTTCATATGGACGCCGAGGGTCTGGGTGGTACCGACGATGATGTCGGCCCCGTATTGCGATGGGGCAGCGACTATTCCTAGCGAGATCGGATCGACACCGACGACGACCTCACCCCCGACTTCGTGGGCGAGGCGCGAGATCTCGGCAGCTTCACTCTCGAGAGCGCCGAAGTAATTCGGATTCTCGAAGTAGACCGCTGCGACATCGCTACCGAGCGCTGACTTGAGGTCAGCGAGATCGAGCCTTCCGGTCGAAGGGTCGAACTTCACATAGGTGATCTCGAGATGACCATTCAATTCCTTGTAGCCGCAGTAGGTCTCGATCACCTTGGCTCGCTCTGGATCGAGCGACGCTGGAAGTACGACGCGATTGCGGCCGTTGATACGAGCGGCCATGCGAAGCGCGTGACCTGCCGCGGTGCCGTAGCTATAGAGAGGAAGACCGACGAATTCCATTCCGACGAGTTCGCCGAGTTGGCTGGAGAACTCGAACCAGACTTGGTTCCTGCCATGATCGGAAGAAGGTGTTCCCCAGACATTGGTGGAGAACTCGGTACGAGTGACCATCTCGTCGCAGATCGCAGGGACATAATGTTGCCAACATCCGGCACCGAGGAATGAGATGTGATCCGCAGCGGAGATGTTCTTTCGAAGGATCGAGGTGAGGTGTTTGGAGAGGGCAGCCTCTGACTTCAGTGCCTTTGGGACCTTCCATTCACCTTTGAAACGATGATCGTCGGGAATCTGTTCGAAGACCTCTTCGATATCGGTCACTTCGGCGACGCGGAGTAGTTCCTTGTAACTCGCGGGCGCCGTATTGGCCATGAATGGATGAGGACTCGGAAGATGTGAGTTACTCGATGCCATATCTCGTTCCTTCTCTCGCGTCTTCTGCTGATTCTGCTCGGGTTCTCGCTCCGAATCGTGCGAGCTACTTATCGGGTGACGCTACCCGATTCAGTAATCGGCAGACAACAGATCGGGAGACCGAGGTGTGAACCTTGATGAAGGTCGGTGGCAGGCTTGATAGCGGCTCGGTGAAGTCGACATGCAGTTGCACCGGCATCAACTCCATCAGCTTCGCCGCCGAGGCCAGGACGAAGATCCGTTCCCAACCGATCGCATCGATCACAGCGGCGCTCAACTGCTGGTTACCGCGACCGAAGAGATAGCCCTGTCCTCCGATGACACCAACGACAAGTTCGCTATTCGGATATTTGGCCAAGAGGTCGAGGATCTCTTGCTCGCTGAGATCCTCTCCGAGAAGGCGCCCGTCGACGATGGCATGGACTCCAGCCGCATCAAGGTTCCTTCCCGACTCGGCGAGAAGTGCTTCCAAGATGAGATGGGTGCTACCACCGGGACCTACAAGATAGAGCGTTCCAGCGCGAAGGTTCTTCGCGTAGTGGTGCGCCAACTCCTGCAATCCAGCTTCACTCGTCGTCGCATGAGTGGTCTTGGATCGTTGGATCAAGTCTGGTGCATATGGCGTCTTTGCGACGCCGAAGAACTCCGACGACGAGTAGTCGAGTGCGCCGATTCCAAGGTCGAGGATCTCAGCGGCCGCGTATCGACGCTCAGACTGCGAAAGGAGTCGAGTCAAGATCTCAGTGACATCGCTTGGGTTGAGGCCGAAGACCCCGCTCCGCATCTTCACACCGGAAGGAATCCCAAGGATCGGCACTCGATCTTTGACGAGAGCGAAGATGTCGCGTGCGGTTCCATCACCTCCGGCAAAGAGGATCAGATCGAGACCAAGGGAGAGGAACTCTTCGACAACCTTCTTCGTGTCCGCGCTTGAGCTCTCTTGGGAGATGAGAGCGCTTACCTTCTTATACGGGATTCGCAGTTGATCGAGAAGGTCGCCTCCCATGACACCGGTGGGTGCGACGAATTCAAGGAAGGAGAGATCGGCAGGGGAGAGGTTCTCGAGAGTGATCCTCGCACGCTGTGGCGAATGACTGAGTGCACCTCGCTCTTGAGCACGAGTGAGAAGCGCTCCATCTGTGCCATGGAGTCCGACTCGCCCACCCATACCCGCGATTGGGTTGATGAGAAAACCTACGCGAAGCGAAGAGGGACTCATCGTCGACCGAGTCCTTAGCGTCCTATCTCTTTTGCGATGTCGTCGACAGCAGCGCGGACAGTGGTGACCATCTTCTCGATCTCACTCTCCGTCACGACGAACGGTGGCGAGAATGCAAGGGTGTCTGCTGCCGGAAGTGCGCGAGTGATGACGCCACGTTCCATCGATCGTCGTGCGGCGCGGATCGCGATCTTGTCAGCCGGATCGAATGGGGTCATCGGATCCTTCTTCGCCACGAGTTCGATCGCACCAATGAGGGACTGTCCGCGGATCTCGCCCACGAGTGGGTGATCGGCAAAGTTCTCTTGCAAGAGTTGATGGAGATACGCACCCTTCTTCAGGTTCGACTCCAGGTACTTGCCCTCCTCCAACATGTCGAGGGTCTCGAGCGCGCAGCGCGCAGCGAGTGGGTGTGCGGAGTAGGTATAGCCATGTCCGAAGGCTCCGTATTGGACCGAACCATCGCGAAGCACCTGCCAGATCTTCTCCGAGATGATGGAGGCAGAGAGCGGTACGTAGGCCGAGGTGAGTCCCTTTGCGACAGTGATGATGTCGGGTTCGATCCCGAAGAGATCCGAGCCGAACATCGAACCTAAGCGACCAAATCCAGTCACCACTTCATCAGCGATCATCAAGACGTCATACTTCTTCAAGACTTTCTGGATCGCAGGGAAGTACTCCTTCGGTGGAACGATCACGCCACCCGCTGCCTGCAATGGCTCTGC
>WLDY01000139.1 GCA_009704555.1 Actinomycetota bacterium
CACTGCCTGCCCGGCGCCACTCGGCATTCTCGGCATGGGTCTCGATCTCAGTCGGTTGCAACAACACCTGCACCTTCTGCATCGTCCCAGCGCTACGAGGTAGGGAGAAGGATCGAGAGGCGAAAGCGATCCTCGATGAGGTTCGGACTCTGGTGGAGCAAGGCGTCACTGAGATCACACTCTTGGGGCAGAACGTCAATGCCTACGGCGTAGAGCTTGGCGAACAAGGCGCATTCGCCCGTTTGTTACGAGCATGCGGTGAGGTCGATGGACTCGAGCGAGTCCGATTCATGTCACCTCATCCTCGTGACTTCACTGACGATGTGATCGATGCGATGGCAGAGACCGCCAATGTCATGCCTCACCTCCACATGCCACTGCAGTCAGGGTCCGATCGGATCTTGCAGGCGATGCGACGCTCCTACCGCAGGTCTCGCTATCTCGGCATTCTTGAGCGAGTGCGCAAAGCGATCCCAGAGGCTTCCATCACCACAGACATCATCGTGGGCTTTCCTGGAGAGAGCGACGAGGACTTCGAAGCGACCCTTTCGCTCTGCGACGAGGCTCAATTCACTGCTGCCTATACCTTCCAGTATTCAAAGCGTCCTGGAACTCCCGCTGCAGAGATGGAAGATCAAGTACCTGCAGAAGTAGTCAAAGAACGTTACGAGAGACTCCATCGCCATCAAGAGGCGATCGCGCTTGGAGTCAATCAACGGGCTATCGGTCGAGAGTTCGAACTCCTCGTCACCGAGAGTGAGAGCGATCGCGAGGGTATCCGTCGTATGAGTGGCAAGAGTGAGGATGCTCGCCTCGTCCACTTCACCGCGCCTCATCAAGATTCCGCTGAAGAAATCGTGCGCCCAGGTGATTTCGTCACCGTTGAGATCACAGAGGCTAAACCCTTCTATCTCCTCGCATCGGATGTGAAGAGGATCCGCCCTTCGCGCGGTGGCGACGCCTTCGCCGCCAGGAGAGATGAAGCGGAACGTTCCGGCACTCTCCTCGGGATGCCGAAACTGTCGCGTGCAACTCTCACAGCGGCGCTCGGTTAGGTGGCGATGATCGAACCAGATCGTCTTTTTGTGATCGCTGGGGCGACAGCGACGGGAAAGAGCGATCTTGCTGTCGCTCTCGCGAGTGAGATCGATGCCGAGATCATCAATGCAGATTCGATGCAGCTCTATCGAGGGATGGATATCGGCACTGCGAAGTTGACGATGGAAGAGCGCGCCGGGATCCCACATCACATGATCGACATCCTCGATGTCCATGAGGATGCGACAGTTGCGAGTTATCAAGAGAGCGCTCGCAAAGTAGCCGATGCTCTCCTTGCTCAAGGCAAGAGTGTTGTCGTCGTTGGAGGGACTGGTCTCTACATCAAGGCCTTCCTCGATGATTTACAGTTCCCTGACACCGATCCAGAAGTGAGAGAGCGATTATTCGTGGAGTCCGAGCTCGTCGGTGGCGATGAGATGCACCAAAGACTTGCTCGCCTCGATCCGGCTGCGGCGGCTGCGATCCCTAAGGAGAATGTTCGCCGTGTGGTGCGTGCACTCGAAGTCATCGAGATCACTGGAAAGCCATTCACAGCGCACTTGCCGCGCCAAGGAGAAGGTAGATATCCCTTCGCCCGTCAGTTTGGTCTGGTGATGGATCGTGAGAACCTCAGAGAGCGGATCGACCTGCGAGTCGATCAGATGTGGGAAAAAGGGCTCGTCGGCGAAGTGGATACTTTGATCGAGCGAGGAATCCTCACTGGGAAGACGGCCCGTGCTGCGATCGGATACTCCCAAGTCATCTCATTCCGGGAAGGAAGACTCTCAGAGAGTGAGGCTCGAGAGGAGACGAAGCGCGCCACTAGGGCTTTTGCACGAAGACAAGAAACCTGGTTTTCTCGAGATGACAGGATCAGATGGATCAAGGAGTCGACCACAGATGAACGATTGGCCAAGATCCTGAGCATTTCATCCCAAGTTTGAGCAGATCGAATAAAGGTAGCCTTAGCGCCGATGACGATAGAAGCGACCTACGGTCATGGAACCGAGAATGACTTCGTCGTGCTCTTCGACCCAACTGATGAGATTTCAATAACGCCGGATCAGGTGAAGCGAATCTGTGATCGCAAGACGGGTGTTGGAGCAGATGGTCTCATCCGCATCACCAAGCGCGAGAATCGCTGGTTCATGGATTATCGAAATTCCGATGGGTCACTCGCAGAGATGTGTGGCAACGGGATCCGGGTGATGGCACGCTACCTGGTCGATCGTGGACACGAGAAGGCAGGAATCTTCTCCATCTCAACCCGCGACGGGAACAAGTTCCTCAAAGTCCCAGAGCAGGGTGATATCGCGGTCAATCTCGGTCAGGTATCGCATGTACCGGGAGAAGTAAGTGGGATCCAGAATGGGAAGAAGTTCTCTGGTCTCAATATCGATGTTGGCAACCCGCACGCAGTCCTCTTCGTCGATTCGCTCGATGAAGTGGGATCGCTTGCGAGCGCTCCCATCGTCGAGCCCGCTTCCGAGTATCCAGAAGGTGTCAATGTCGAGTTCGTAGAATTCCTCGACAACGGCGAGTTGAAGATGCGTGTCTTCGAACGCGGAAGTGGTGAAACACGTTCATGTGGGACCGGGACATGCGCCGTCGCCATGGCAGCGACAATCAAGAAGGGTAAGAAAGCACCGACCTCATGGGTGATACATGCCCCTGGTGGACGGCTTGTTGTCGATATCGACCCGCACGAGAACGCAACTCTGACCGGACCTGCGGTGCTGCTCCAAGATCTCGACCTTTCAGAGTTCTTGGGATGAAACCACTCTGACATGAGAGAAATCGACTATGACTCGTTGATCGCCGAGAGCGAACGACTCGAGGCTGTGATTGACGAGGACCTCGACCTTACCGGCGAAGATGGCCTTTCAGAGAGCGAGATCACACTCGAATTCAAACCCGATGAGTTCGTCTCTACCCAATTGGCATTGCAAGATCGTCAAGCGCTACGCCGCGTTCAAGGCCTCTCCACGGAACTCACTGATATCTCCGAGGCTGAATACAGACGCCTACAACTTGAGCGCGTGATCTTGGTCGGAGTTTGGACCACGGGGAC
>WLDY01000014.1 GCA_009704555.1 Actinomycetota bacterium
TCTCGAAGACCCATCACGAGAGCTGACCAGACCTCCGCCTCATCCTCAAGGCGCGATGCGATCCCAGGCACCAACTTCTCATAGGGAGGAAGGAAGCCATCGGTGAGAATGAGGTCAGGAACTGCCGAATTCGCTCTCACATCGAGATCAACCACCATCAACCCATCCTCGAATTGTGGGGCCCTTGCAACAACGCGCCCCGCTGCATCGACGACGATGGAATCACCATCGAAGACCAGATCGTCTTGACCTCCTGTCATATTCACATAACAGAGTGGTGCACCGATCTGCATCGCTCGCCTCGAGACGAGCGCCAATCGCTGGTCATCTTTATCTCGCTCATAAGGGGAACCGTTGATCACGGCAAGGACTCCCGGGCTTCGAGTAGCAAGTTCTGCCATCGCCTCGCCCTCTTGCCAGATGTCTTCGCAGATCGCGATCGCGACGTCGACTCCACAATGACGGAAGATCAAACTCGTTCCCCCCGCAGTGAAGTTGCGATACTCGTCGAAGACGCCGTAGTTCGGGAGGTGACGTTTGGTATAGCGAGCCTTCACCTCGCCACGATGGATGATCGCGGCTCGATTGAGCGCCGAACTCTTGCCAATCTCCGAAGAGCCGTGGTCGAGATAGCCAACGACGATCGCCATCTCCCCCATCCCGCCATCCTGAAGAGATTTGGCGAGCGCTTCGACTGTACGAGCAGAACTCTCTTGCAGCGTCTGGCGGTGAGCCAGGTCTTCGATGGGGTAGCCGGTGATCACCATCTCGGGGAAGAGGACGAGATGAGCACCCATTGACTGGGCCTTCTGCGCGTACTCCATGACGAGAGCGCTATTGAATGGGATGTCACCAAGGCGAGGGTTGATCTGCGCGAGCGCCACTCGCAGTTGCGTGATTGCAGCCGCACTCGATTGGCTCGCCATGGCTACGAGAGTACTATCTTCACGCCGACCAACACCCGGGGACCATCGCTGGCCTCGAGGGAAGAGGAAGTCATGAGCAACTACCCTGCCAATCGACGGATAACGACCAACGACCTGGCTCGATTCAAGGTCGAAAAGATGCGCTTTTCAGCCTTGACGGCCTATGACGCGCTTACCGCCGCCATATTCGATGAGGCGGAGATTCCCGTACTCCTCGTCGGCGACTCTGCCGGGAACAATTTCCTTGGTGAGGTCGACACCATCCCAGTGACGATGGATGAGTTGATCCCATTGGCCCGGGCCGTGGTCCGTGGTTCGAAGCGATCGATGGTGATCGCCGATTTGCCCTTCGGTTCGTACGAGAGATCCGACGATCAGGCCCTTGAAAATGCGATTCGCTTTCTCAAAGAAGCGGGCGTGCACGGCATAAAGCTCGAGGGCGGGGTTCGGGTCCGGTCACAAGTGCAAGCCCTGACCAAGGCAGGGATCGCAGTGATGGGTCACATCGGTTTGACCCCGCAATCCGTAAATGCCCTCGGGGGCTATCGCGTCCAAGGTCGTGGCGAAAGCGGGAAAGGGGTGATCGCCGACGCCCTTGCTCTTCAAGAAGCTGGCGTCTTCGCGGTTGTACTCGAGATGGTTCCCGCGGAATTGGCAGAAGAGATCACCGCGACCCTTGAAATTCCAACGATCGGGATCGGGGCCGGCGCTGGATGCGATGGACAGATCCTGGTCTGGACCGATCTCTTGGGACTTACCGCCAAACCGCCTCGTTTTGCCCCGAAATACCTCGATCTTCGGGCCTCCATGGCGGAGGCTGTTACGAAGTGGCGCCAAGATGTCGCATCCGGCGTCTTTCCTAGCGAGGATCACTCCTTCCACTGATCTGCGACAGATTCCATGGGAATCGATTCAACTGACCAGTAATAAAGCTGCCCATCGAAGTGCCGATTTCGACCCCGAAATCTCCGGTTCAGGGGTCGAAATCGGGTCGAAAATCAAAAATTTTTCAAAATTTTTTTCGCCCGTTTTTTGGGTCATAAGTGCGCAAAAGTCGACTTTCCAAAAGGGTGAAAAAGCCTTGATAAATAAGGGTTTTCTGCGATTTCTGCATTGAGAACATAAGTGAGGGCGATTTCTTGGATGCGACACGCCCGCGAGTGAATCTTGAAATATGCTAGAAAAAATCCGCGCGAACTGACACGCTTTGCCGTGAACAGGTCCGGTGACGGATCGGACCATTCTGATAGGAGAACCACGTGGCTGCAAAGCGTCGTAAGAAGGCTGCTGCTAAGACTGCAGCGCCAAAGCGCCGTCGCAAGAAGGCTGCCGTAAAGGCTGCTGCTCCAAAGCGTCGTCGTAAGAAGGCTGCTGCTAAGGCTTCAGCTCCAAAGAAGCGCCGCAAGAAGGCTGCTGCTAAGGCTGCAGCTCCAAAGAAGCGCCGCAAGAAGGCTGCTGCTAAGAAGGCAGCTCCAAAGCGTCGCAAGAAGGCTGCTAAGAAGAAGTAAGCCTGCGCTTTATCGAAAAAACCCGCTGACTTCGGTCAGCGGGTTTTTTCATGCCTCGTTCTTGAAGTCCTCACGAAGACCCGTCTGGATCCGATCGAATAGGACCGCTAGGTTCTCTTGGTCCTTCCCACTGAGTTGATCCAAGAATCTCGCTCGCACCGACTGCACATGGTCAGGAGCGGCCTTCACAATGGCACGGAAACCCTTCTCCGTCATCACGGCCCATGAACCGCGTTTATCCTCAGTACATGCCTGCCGCTTGACCCATCCAGCCTTCTCCATCACCGTGATGCGATGTGAAAGCCTCGACTTCGAGACCATCGCGATCTCGGCAAGCTCTGACATTCTCATCCTTCGCCCGGGGGCTTCGCTCAATTGTGCTAACACTTCGTAATCTGGCATCGAGAGATCGTGGTCTTCCAGATCCTGCTCCAGCGCTTCAAGCAGTCGGCGAGAGGCGATGATGTAGGCACGCCAAGCCTTCATCTCGCGAGAATTGAGCCACTTTGGCTCTTTGCCGGTCATGAGCGAAGATTACTTGAAACTTCAACTATTAGCCCATCCGCTATCGAGCGTCGACTTCGCTACCCTTCACTCCATGTTCGAATCGCCTTTCGTGGCTCGGCAACATGTAGGTGATTCAGCGAGCACCTCCGACTACAAACCCCGAATCTGGCGCTGGCTCCTTGGTACCGCCATCATCGTCATCTTCTGGCAAGCCGGTGGAGTAGCTCTCATCCTCGCTGCGGCCAAGTTCTTCGGCGTCCCCGTCGAAGAACTCGAGACCTTCCCTGATGTTGCGCCATGGAAGGCGGCCTTCATCACTCTGATCTCCTTCGTCCCGCTCTTCTTCGTTGTGCCGTTCCTCTATCGACTACTCCTGCAACTGCCCTTCAAGCGCTTGATCACCTCGCGAGAGAAGGTCTCGTTCCGACGGATCTGGCATGGATTCATCGTCATGAGCGCACTGATCGTGCCGCTCTCGGCGATAGACCTATTCCTCAATGGCGAGGACTACCGCTATACCTTCGACCTTGCACTCTTCTGGCCCTACCTCATCATCGCCCTCACTCTCTTGCCGATCCAGACCACCGCTGAGGAGTTCTTCTTCCGAGGCTGGCTCCTTCGTTGGGTCTCGAGCGGTCGCTTACCCATCTGGCTCGTGGTCTTCATCAACTCCTCGCTCTTTGCCTTACCCCACATGTTCAACCCTGAGGTCAAGGACTACTACCTGATCGCATTCATCTACTTCACCTCGATGGGTGCGATGCTCACGATCGCCACATTGCGAGACAAGAGTTTGGAGTTGGCGATCGGCGCCCACTTCGCCAATAACTTCCTCACCGGAGTCTTGGTCTCCTATCAGGACTCTGCCCTTCCCTCAGCCGCACTGCTGATGAGCGGTGAGCTCGATTGGATCGGAAGCACCGTAACGGCAGTCCTGATGGTCCCGCTCTTCCTCTGGTTGACAAGGCCCCGAGTAGAGAGTGAGCAAAGGTGAGTCAGAGCGGATTGATCCGAGAGAACATCGATCCCAAGGTCCGGCCACAGGATGACCTCTATCGACATGTCAACGGTGGTTGGCTCACTACCTCTGAGATCCCATCAGATCGCGCTGCCGATGGCTCCTTCTATGCCCTACGAGACCTCTCCGAAGAGCGAGTCCGCACCATCATCGAAGAAGCGGACGGTCCGGAGGGAAGTAACGCGGCGAAGATCAGAGACCTTTACCGAGACTTCATGGATGAGAGCGCGATCGAATCACTTGGAATTGCTCCAATCAACGTAGATCTGCAACGAGCTCTCGCTATCGCCGATAAGGACGCTTTCGTCGAGACGCTTGGACACCTCGAGGGACGTGGGCGCGCTGCCCTCTTCGGCGGCTACATCACCACCGACAAGGACGATCCGACCGTCAACATCGCATATCTCGGCCAAGGAGGCTTGAGCCTTCCGGATGAGGCCTACTACCGCCTTGAAGAACATAGCGCGATCCGCACCTCTCTCATCGGCCATATCGAACGGATACTCACCTTGGCGGGAGTCGATCAACCGTCGGCTCGTGCGACGTCGATCCTGGCCCTGGAGACCGAAATTGCGATCCACCATTGGGACAAGGTTCGAAACCGTGATGCAGTTGCCACTTACAACAAGATGACCTTCGAAGAGATCGAATCCCTCTCGCCACATTTCGATTGGCGCCTCTGGTCGAGCGCATCCAATACCCCCGAGAAGGTCCTTGCCCCTGCAGTGATCCGCCAGCCTTCCTTCTTCCAGGGAATGAGCGCGATGTTGGAGAGATTCGATGCCTTTGCCTGGAGCTCCTGGCTCGCCTTCAAGGTAGTGAGCAATAGCGCTCCCTATCTCCACTCTGCACTCGTCAATGAGAATTTCGATTTCTATGGCCGAACCCTCGGAGGCATCCCGGAGCTGAAGGAACGATGGAAGCGGGGTGTCGCCCTCGTTGAAGGATCGCTCGGCGAAGCGGTCGGTGAGATCTATGTCGCCAAGCACTTCCCTCCTGCGGCGAAGGAGCGGATGCAATCTTTGGTCGCGAATCTCATCACCGCATATCGCGAATCGATCTCGAATCTCGAGTGGATGGGACCAGAGACCCGGCAGAAAGCGCTCGAGAAGCTCTCCAAGTTCACACCGAAGATCGGATATCCCGATAAGTGGCGTGATTACAGCGGCGTTGAGATCCACCGTGGCGACCTCTTCGGAAACCTCCAACGGATCCACGCATTCGAGACCGCTTTCGAATACGCAAAGATCGGCGCACCGGTCGATAAGAGCGAATGGTTCATGACGCCCCAGACCGTCAATGCCTACTACAACCCAGGGATGAACGAGATCGTCTTCCCTGCTGCGATCCTGCAACCACCCTTCTTCGACCCCGAGGCGGATGATGCGGTCAACTATGGCGGCATTGGGGCTGTCATCGGACACGAGATCGGCCATGGCTTCGATGACCAAGGCTCTCGCTATGACGGCGATGGCCGCCTGGTCAATTGGTGGAGTGATGACGATCGTCGCGAATTCGAAAAACGAACTTCCTCTTTGATCTCGCAATATGACGCGTTAGCTCCAGAGGAGACTCCGGAGAGCAAGGTCAATGGCTCACTTACGATAGGTGAGAACATCGGTGACCTTGGCGGAGCAACGATCGCATACAAGGCCTATCGAATCTCACTCGACGGCAAAGAACCGCCCGTCATAGATGGCCTTACTGGACTACAGCGATTCTTCTTCGGATATGCCCAGATCTGGCGAGCGAAGTTGCGGCCAGAGACGATGAAGATCCGACTTGCCACAGACCCACACTCACCTGCTGAATTTCGTTGCAATCAGATCGTCCGCAATATCGATGAGTTCTACAACGCCTTCGATGTATCGCCCGATGACGATCTCTACATGGCTCCGCAAGAGCGAGTTCGGATCTGGTAGGACGCAGAGAGCGTTCTGGGGTTAGTTCTTTGCGGCGAGACGAGCCTCGCGTCGGATCCGCTGTTCCTCTGGATTCGGAACCGGAACTGCAGCGATCAGGCGCCTTGTGTAAGGATCCTTCGCATCCTTGAGGATCTGATCACGATCGCCAACTTCGACGAGACGGCCTTCCTGCATCACCGCGATACGGTGCGAGAGGATGTCGACGACAGCAAGGTCGTGGCTGATGAAGAGGCATGCGAAGTTGAGTCGCTCCTGAAGTTCCAAGAGAAGATCAAGGAAGCGAGCCTGGACCGATACATCGAGAGCAGAGGTGGGCTCATCTGCGATCAAGAGATCCGGAGTGAGAGCAAGCGCGCGAGCGATGCCGACGCGTTGACGCTGACCACCAGAGAGCTCATGTGGGAATCGATTCCTATAGGAACGAGGAAGTTCGACTTGTTCAAGGAGGTCTTCTACCTTCTTGTTGAGTTCGTCGCCCTTCGCAAGACCCGCAAGGAAGATCGGCTCACCGATACTCTCGCCGATCGGAAGACGTGGGTTGAGCGAGCTTGCCGGATCCTGGAAGACGATTCCGGTGTGGCGACGGATCGAGAAGAGTTCCTTCTGGCTCGCCTTGGAGATATCGCGACCAACGATCTCGAGTCGCCCCTCCTTGATCGGCAGAAGCCCAATTGCGGCGCGACCTACAGTGGTCTTTCCAGAGCCTGACTCACCGACGAGACCGACGATCTCGCCGGGGAAGATCTCCAACGAAAAGTCCTTGACTGCGGTGAAGGCAGGGATACGACCGCGCTTTGGATACTCGATGGTGACATTCTCCATCTTGAGTACCGGAGCGGCCTTCGCCTTCTCCGGTGCGAGGACTCGCTTCTTGCTTGAGCCGAGCTTCGGGACCGCTGCGAGGAGTTCCTTCGTGTAGGGATGTGCAGGACGATTGAAGATCTGATCGGCAGTGCCATGTTCGACAGTGAGACCGTCCTTCATCACCAGGATCTCATCGGCCATATCGGCGACGACGCCCATATCGTGAGTGATGAGGAGGATCGCAGAGTTGAGGCGGGTGCGAAGTCCACGCATCAGATCGAGGATCTCAGCCTGGATCGTCACATCGAGGGCGGTGGTCGGCTCATCGGCGACCAACAACCCTGGATCACAAGCAAGCGATTGCGCGATCATGGCGCGTTGGCGCTGCCCACCGGATAGTTGGTGCGGATACTTGTCGAACGATTTCTCCGGATCTGGGATCTCAACCATCCCGAGCAATTCGATCGCACGCTCTTTCGCAACCTTCGGAGTCATGTCGAAGTGAGTACGCAAGGTTTCGACGATCTGGAATCCGATCGTGTAAACCGGGTTGAGCGCAGTCATCGGCTCCTGGAAGATGTATGCGACTTCCTTGCCTCGGTAGTCACGCAAGATGTTCTTCTTCGCGCCGACCATCTCAGTGCCCTTGACCGAGACGCTCCCTGTCATCCGTGCATTCGGCGCAAGCAGGCTCATCAGCCCCATGGCGGTCGTCGACTTACCAGAGCCGGACTCACCGACGATGGCGAGGACCTGACCGGGGTGGACATCAAAATTCATCTTCACAGCGGCGGGGTACCAGACCCCTTCCACCCAGAACTCGACGGTGAAGTCGCGTACCTTGAGAATCGGCTCGCTCATCGCGTCACTCCCTCTGTCGATTCAAACGTCACCATCACAGCTCGTGAGAGGATCGCACCATGACCGATCCCGAAGTCTTCCGCCCGCGAAGCGGCTACATCTTCTTCGCTCTCGCGGCGATCGGATCGGCGATCTACACCTACCAGAGCTTCCGCTACTTCTCCTTCGCAAGTGGCATCACCACTGCGCTCTGGTCTGGACTTCTCTTGACCATCGCCTACTTGATCTTCGTTCGCCCCAAGGTTGTGATCTACGACGAGGGAATCACGATCACCAATCCGCTCTACGAGATCACTCGAAGCTGGGCTGACGTCATCACTATCGACGTCCGATACACCATGTCGATCCGACTTCACGAGGAGATCAAGCTCCCTTGGCACCGGAAGGCCACTGAGACCATCTACGCCTTCGCCGCTCCCGCTCCAGGTCGTTACCACTCCAGGTCCATACACCCTTCGGACCTTCGGGGAGTAGGCATCAGTCATGAGGCTGCTCTTCGCCCCGGTGATTCGCCACGCAGTCACTCTGGACAGGCTGCTGCTATCGCACGACTGCGCCAACAAAGATTCGAAAAACAATCCGCTCCTACCCGCATCGAGAGTAGATACAGCAAGAACTCTTCGATCCAGGGATTCATCCTTGCTCTTGCAGTGATGATCGGCATCGACATAGCCCTCTAGAGGCTGCTTCTCAAGAGTGATCACTTGGTCGATCCCTCGACATCTGCAGCACGCTTGCCAGTCAACTTATCCTTGATTGAGAGTTTGCGTCGCTGGCGAGGATCGAAGGCATCGCGCAAACCATCGCCTATGAAGTTGATGCAGAGCGCGATGGTGATGATGAAGAAACCAGGCCACCAGAAGAGCCATGGACGGGTGACGAAGGACTCCTGATACTGACTGATGATCAAACCGAGTGAGACGTCGGGTGAGGTGACACCGAAGCCAAGGTAACTGAGCGCAGTCTCAAGGAGGATCGCACCTGCCATGAGGAGCGTGACCGCCACGATGATCACACCGATCGCATTCGGAAGGATGTGCTTGAAGATGATGCGTCGGTTGCTCGCACCGGCGACTCGGGCTGCATCGACGAACTCACGTTCACGCAGGGTCAAGAACTCACCACGAACAAGACGTGAGAGACCCGTCCACGCAAAGAGACCTAGGTAGAAAGCTAGGAAGATCGCACCGAGGTTTCCGATGTGATAGCCGATAACTGAACCGATGATGATCGCCGGGATGACGATGATGAAGTCAGTGAAGCGCATCAAGACTGCATCGACCCAACCACGGAAGTAGCCAGCGATCGCACCGACGACGGTGCCAATCACCGCGGCGATGAATCCGATGATGATCATCACCTGCAAAGAGCGCTGCGTACCACGCATGACGAGCGCGAAATAGTCACGACCGATGTTGTCCTGACCGAATGGATGTTGACCCACGACGACGCCATCGCCATCGAGGAATGGGATCATGTCGAGAGTTGGGCAACCTGTCACACCGCCTGGGCAATCCTCGAAGCGAAGCTCTGGGGTATCGAGGTATGAGAACTTCCACCACCCAGGGATTTGGATGGGGCCAAGGGAAAAATCAAGGGCCGAGAAGACCAAGATGAAGATCGCGAGCAAGACGAAGACCGAGATCATCGCCGCGCGGTGACGGACGAATCTACGGAAGACGATCTGGCTCTGACTTAGCCCTTCGGTCTCCTTGTTACGAATCGCATCTTCCTTGTCACCTGGCATCACTTCTTTTTCTATGCTCATGGATCACTTCCCGCTTCCGACACGAATTCGTGGATCGAGGGCTGAGTAGAGGAGGTCTGCGATCAAGTTCGCCAAGACGGCGAGAGTTGCGGTAACAAGGAAGACACCCATCAGGAGATTGAGATCGAAGCCGGTGATCGCCTTGTTGAAGAGGGTTCCCATTCCGGTCCATCCGAAGACTCGCTCGGTGATGATCGCACCACCGACGATTCCTGCGAAGTCGGCGACCATGATGGTAGTAAGAGGGATCATTGTGTTTCGGAATGCATGGCGCATGATGACGGTGCGTTCGGTCAATCCTTTGGCGCGTGCGGTTCGAATGTAATCCTGATTGAGGACCTCAAGGAGCGTTCCGCGCGAGTAGCGGATATAACCTGCAAATGAGATCAACGTGAGTGCGACCGTTGGCAAGATCAAGTGGACCATCACATCAAGAGTGCTGACCCACCAATTCACATCGCCATAGAGGGTGAGCTCTGCCTTCGACTGGCCGATCGTCGGGATCGGTCGGAAGTTGACTGCATCGCTCTCCATGTAGGGAAGCCACGCCTGCATCAGACGATCCAAGAA
>WLDY01000140.1 GCA_009704555.1 Actinomycetota bacterium
TCGAGACGCTTTACCTGGTAATCACTGACCACACCAGTCTGCACTGCGACGAACCCACCGAGGATCGCGACCGCTATCAATCCGAAGACCCATCTGCTTGCAGCCCCTGATACTGCGATGATGGTGACGACCGAAGCAGAGATGATGAGGATCGTGCCGAGATCCGGTTGCGCGACGATGAGCAGGATGGGAACCGCAGCGACGGCAAGCGCCTTCAAGACATCGTGGTGTTGAGGATGTTCTTGGTTGCCCTGTAACTCGGAGAGGATCAAGGCCATACCGACGATGATGGAGATCTTCGCCAACTCGGCAGGCTGGATCTGGAATCCGCCGGGGAGCGCGATCCATGCGCGAGCACCGTTGACCGTTGCCCCAATACCAGGCACCAAGACCAATATCAGTCCCAGCACGCCAAGTCCCCAGACGATCGGAGCGAAGGCACGGATCATTCGGTAATCGATCAGCGTCGCCGCCCAGGCCAAAAGGATCCCGATCAGGACATTGATGGTGTGGCGCTTCAAGTAGTACTCGGGATCAAGATTGTTCGCTGCGAACCAATCTCGGGTCGCTGCATAGACCAGGAGGATCCCAAGCACCAAGAGAGATGCCACTGCGAAGGTGAGGAGAAGGTCCCAATCCCGTATCGATGATCGACGTGTTCGTCGGCGAAGTGCGAAATCAGTTGTCATCCGCACCCCCCATGTTGCTCTGATCGGCTTCCTTCGTGGCTTGCTTCAACGACCGCGTTACATCGATCGTTGGAAGCCTATCTGGCACACCGCGCGGAGTGACAGCACGCTTACCAGCCTCGCCGAAGATCTGTTCGTAGATGCGGCGGACACCGACACCTGAAGTACTGCCACCGAATCCACCTTGGCTGACCATCATGACGACGGTGTAGACCGGCTTCTTCGTCGGCGCATAGGAAGCAAACCATGAGGTGTCATCTTTCGCAGATCCATCAAGATTGCGACCGAAGACTTGTCCAGTTCCAGTCTTTCCACTCACTTCAGTTCGAAGACCTGCGAAAGCACCAGTCGCTGTTCCCGCTGTGACCACTTGTCGCAGACCAACTTGGATACTGCGCAAGGTGCGCTTGTTGACCGGCAACGTTCCAATCGCCTCAGGAGTGAACTCGCGGATCACCTTCCCCTCTGGGTCCACAATGGCCCTGGCAATCTGTGGGCGATAGAGAGTTCCACCGTTTCCGAGCGCGGCATAGATCATCGCCATCTGCAGCGGTGTCGCAAGGAGGTCGCCCTGTCCGATGGAGAAGTTGACCGCATCACCAGCGCGGACCTTGTTGCCATCGAGACAATTCTCGCGTGCGATCTCGATCAAAAGTGGGGTCAATTGTGATTTCTTCGCGCGCTCGCGGTAGTTGCAGTAGAAGTCCTTATTCTCCTGGTACCAAGCCTCTTTCCAGTCGCGATCCGGTAAACGTCCCGCTATCTCCGACGGAAGGTCGATGCCGGTCTTCTGGCCGAAGCCGAAGAGGCGTGCGGTGGTGAAGAAGTGATCGTTCGGATTCTCCTTGGGTCTAAGGCCACCATCGCGGACCCATTCGTCGTACGCGATCTGGTACCACATCGAGTCGCAAGAGAGAGCGAGAGAGCGCTCGAAGCCGATCACTCCGAGCGCCTTGCTGTCGAAGTTACGGAAGGTTCGCGTTCCGATCTGGACCTCCGATGGACAGTTGAACCTCTGATCGAGTCGATAACCGGCACGGATCGCAGCTGCGGTGGAGACCACTTTGAAGGTAGATGCTGGCGCGAATGCGCCTTGTGTCGCGCGAGAGAGCGCTGGTACCGCGGCAGCCTCACTATAGAGACGTCTTGCTTGAGCGACGGTGATGCCGTTCTCCCAGATGTTGGGATCGTAGGTCGGATACGAAGCGATCGCGACGACGCGCCCCTGCATATCCATCACGATGGCAGCGCCGGAGTCTGACCTTCTTCCCAAGGATTTACCGCGTTGGATCGATGCTGCAAGTTCACGCTCCACTGCAGCCTGGATCTTCGCATTGATGTTGAGGACGAGGTTGTTCCCCGGTCTCGGAGAGAGATCACGCGATTGCCGAGTCACAGACTCTCGTCGATCGACGATCACGGTGCGAACTCCGGGTACACCACGCAATTGATCGTCATACTGCAATTCGATTCCGGCCTTACCGATCAATTCGTTTCGATAGAACTTAGGCCGCTCAGCTGACTCCTCCGAGGCGAGATTGAGGTCCTCTTCGGTGACAGGCCCGATGTAGCCGAGCAGATGGGCAGCATTCTCGTCAGCGATCGATGGGTAGTAACGAATCGATACCGGTGAGGCATCGACGCCCGGGAATTGATCGGATCGTTCGATGATCGCGAAGGCCTGTCGCTCGGTCGCTGACTTGGTGATCGGAATCGGTTGATATCGAGTCCCGTTCCAACACCCGGCTCGCTCCCCTACCTCGAGCTCTGGACAGAGCCGCGTTCGATTGAAGACATCTTGGTACTCCAACTTCAAGATCGCAGCGACCCTACGGAGTGCGGATGCGCCACGATCCGGCAATTTGTCGATGATGCTTCGATCGACCGTGATCTCAAGACCAGCGCGGTTGATCGCCAGCGGAACGCCGGTGTTATCGACGATGAGTCCGCGATTGGCGGGCGTGACGATGTCGCGGCTTTGCACATCGAGCGCTGCTTCGCGATAGCGCTCACCGTCGACGACCTGCATGTAATAAAGCCGACCAAGGAGCGCCACCATCACAGATGCGATCAGGACCTGCACCACGATCATGGTGAGGCGGGAGCGATCCTTCATGGCGTACTCCGAAGTGCGAAGAGTCGGATCTTCATCCGATTGACGAGCGGGAAGTAGATCGGCGTGAAGAGCAAGGTCCAAAGACCATTCCCTGCGATCTCACGTACGACGGTGAAGAAAGGTGGGATGGAATTGCCGAGGACTCCAGAGAGGATCACATAGACGAGGATCGAGAGCGATGTGCCGACTACGAGATAGAGCGCGGCAGTGATAGGTCGCTCATCAAGGTCACCGAGACTCTCCCGATAGGTCGAGACCAGATAGGAGAAGAGGAGCAAAGTCGCAGTCCA
>WLDY01000141.1 GCA_009704555.1 Actinomycetota bacterium
GTGCTGGTGAGATCGACATGGTGATCGATCGTGGCGCATTCCTCTCCGGACGTTACCTCGAGGTCTTCGACGAGATCGTCACAATCAAGAGTGAGTGTGGTGAGAAGGCACATCTCAAGGTAATCCTCGAAACCGGTGAACTCGTCACCTACGACAATGTCCGACGCGCTTCCTACCTTGCGATGCTCGCGGGCGCTGATTTCATCAAGACCAGTACCGGAAAGGTGACACCTGCTGCGACTCCACCAGTCGTCGCACTGATGCTTCAAGCCGTGCGCGACTTCCATGACCGCACCGGCCTGCGGATCGGTGTGAAACCAGCAGGCGGAATCCGAACCACGAAGGATGCGATCAAGCAATTGGTCTTGGTCAATGAGATCGCTGGCAGCGCGTGGCTCGATCCGAAGTACTTCCGGATCGGGGCGAGCGCGCTCCTCAATGACTTGTTGATGCAACGTATGAAGCAACGCGATGGCTACTATCAGAGCAGTGACTATGTCAGTATCGAGTAAGTCGACCTTGCTTGAAGTGACCGAAGTGATTGAGAAGGGAGAATGCGGATGAGCATCTTCGAATACGCCCCAGCTCCTGAATCGCGCGACGTCGTCTCGATCGCGCCGACCTACGATCACTTCATCGGTGGGAAATTCATGGCATCGAAGTCGGGTAAGCGCTTCGCCACGATCAATCCTGCGACCGAAGAGGTGTTGAGCAAGGTTGCGCTGGGTAATGCAGCCGATATCGATGCCGCTGTGAAGGCTGCGCGTAGCGCCTACACAAAAGTCTGGTCGAAGATGCCAGCGAAGGAGCGGGGCAAGTACCTCTACCGCATCGCTCGCTTGATGCAAGAGCGTGCACGTGAGTTCGCAGTCCTAGAGACTCTCGACAACGGTAAGCCGATCCGCGAGACCCGCGATACCGATGTTCCGCTTGCGATCCAACACTTCTTCTATCACGCCGGGTGGGCAGACAAACTCGAGTACGCGGGCCTGGGTGAGAATCCGCAACCACATGGCGTCGCAGGTCAGATCATCCCGTGGAATTTCCCACTCTTGATGCTCGCGTGGAAAGTGGCACCCGCTCTCGCCACCGGGAACACCGTCGTCCTCAAACCTGCAGAGACGACCCCGTTGACCGCTCTCCTCTTCGCTCAAGTCTGTATCGATGCAGGACTGCCTGCCGGCGTCGTCAACATCGTCACTGGAGATGGAAAGACCGGCGCTGCACTCGTCTCTCACCCTGGCATCGACAAGATTGCTTTCACCGGATCGACAGAGGTCGGAAAGTCGATCGCTCGCGCGCTCTCTGGTACCGATAAGGCGCTCTCACTCGAACTCGGTGGCAAGGGCGCGAATATCGTCTACGAAGATGCGCCACTTGATCAAGCAGTCGATGGCATCGTCAATGGCATTTTCTTCAACCAGGGCCACGTCTGTTGCGCAGGATCTCGTCTCTTGGTCCAAGAGAGCATCCACGATCTCTTGATCGAGAAGTTGCAGCGTCGCATGGAACAGATCCGGATCGGCGATCCGATGGATAAGAACACCGATCTCGGTGCGATCAACTCCAAGGCGCAGCTCGAGAAGATCGAGGAGTTGACGCAAGCAGGTCGCGATGAGGGTGCTAAGCCATGGCAACCATCGTGCTCACTTCCTGGAAATGGTTTCTGGTTCCGTCCCACCATCTTCACCAATGTCTCAGGTGCGCATCGCATCGCACGCGAGGAGATCTTCGGACCAGTGCTCGCCGTACTCACCTTCCGAACCCCCGCTGAAGCGATCGCGAAAGCGAATAACACTCCTTATGGACTCTCTGCCGGTGTGTGGACGGAGAAAGGATCTCGGATCCTCTGGACTGCGAAACGTCTCAAGGCCGGCGTGATCTGGGCCAATACCTTCAATAAGTTCGACGCCGCCAGCCCCTTCGGTGGTTACAAAGAGTCTGGTTGGGGTCGCGAGGGTGGACGTCATGGACTTCTTCCTTACATCCGTCATGCAATCAGTCGCGAAACAACCAAGAGCGGCAAGGGAGGGAAGCGATGACATCTCGACTCGATGTGAAGAAGACCTACAAACTCTTCATCGGTGGCGCCTTCCCGCGAAGTGAGTCAGGACGTTCCTATCCGATCCCGAACGCGAACTCTGCGATCGCACATCCTGCTCAAGCCTCACGCAAGGACCTGCGCGAAGCGGTGATGGCAGCCCATGAGGCTGCTTCATCATGGGCGAGTGCGACTGGATACAACCGCAGTCAGATCCTCTATCGGATCGCAGAGATCATGGAAGGTCGCCGAGAACAATTCGAATCAGAGATCGTAGAGCTGACCAAAGTCACACGCGCCAAGGCGAAAGCCGAGGTGGATGAGGCGATTGATCTCTGGGTTTGGTACGCAGGGTGGTGCGACAAGATCGACTCTCTAGCAGGGAGTAATAACCCGATCAACGGGCCCTATTACAACTTCACTTCACCAGAACCAGTGGGAGTCGTCGGTATCTTCGCAGAAGAGGAGAGTGCGCTCCTTGGTGTGGTTCGAACCCTTGCTCCGGCACTCGCTGGTGGCAATTCTGCGGTCCTGATCGCGAGTGAGAAGTACCCACTTCCTGCGATAACTCTCGCTGAAGTCTTTGCCACCTCCGATGTCCCAAAGGGCGTTGTCAATGTCCTTACCGGAATCCGTACCGAACTCGCACCATGGCTCGCTTCACATATGGAGGTCGATGCGATGGATATTTCTGGCATTGGATCGACACCCGCTGCCAAGAAGTTGAAGTCAGAGCTCCGCCTACAAGCGGTTGAGAACTTGAAGCGGATAGCAGATTTCGGTACCCAAACTTCGCCTGATCGCATCACCGCGCTGATGGAAGCGAAGACGATCTGGCATCCCATCGGGATCTAAACGCCCAACCTGTTATTCGGCTGCGATCCTCGCAAATCCCGGTTTTATGATCCCTTCGATGATCTCAAGCCTCTGATCGAAGGGGATGAAGGCGCTCTTGAGCGCATTGATCGTCACTCGCTGTAGGTCAGCGAAGTTCCAGTCAAAGTGCTCGACACATTGCGTCATCTCATGACTCATCGATGTA
>WLDY01000142.1 GCA_009704555.1 Actinomycetota bacterium
ATCGTCTTCGACGACCTCTCCAAGCAAGCGGAGGCATATCGTTCGGTCTCACTCCTCCTTCGTCGTCCGCCAGGTCGCGAGGCCTACCCAGGCGATGTCTTCTACTTACATTCACGTCTTCTCGAGCGTTGCGCGAAGCTCTCCGATGAGCTCGGTGGCGGTTCGATGACGGGACTTCCGATCATCGAGACGAAAGGAAACGACGTCTCCGCCTTCATCCCGACGAACGTCATCTCCATCACCGATGGACAGTGCTTCCTTGAGACCGACCTCTTCAACGCAGGCGTTCGCCCCGCGATCAACGTCGGTATCTCGGTCTCACGTGTCGGTGGTTCCGCACAGACCAAGGCGATGAAGAAGATCGCCGGTCGTCTCCGTCTCGATCTCGCACAGTTCCGTGAGTTGGAGGCTTTCGCAGCCTTCGGATCCGACCTCGATGCCGCCTCGAAGGCACAGCTAGAGCGCGGATCTCGTCTCGTCGAGCTCTTGAAGCAAGGTCAGTACAGCCCGTTCTCACTCGAGCGTATGGTCGTCTCGATCTGGGCGGGAACGACTGGTCAGCTCGATGATGTCCCACTCGTCGACATCCGTCGCTTCGAGTCGGAGTTCTTGGACTTCATCGCTCGCGAGCGCAAGGCGATCTTCGATGTGATCGCAGAGAGCAAGGAACTCTCCGACGACACCGTCGCGAAGATGACCGATGCCATCACCGCGTTCAAGAAGCAATTCGCGGCAACCGGCGCTGCCAAGGTCAACGAGGCCGAGGTAGCAGCGGAAGGCCCTGATGCTCAAGAGCAGATCACGAGGTTCAAGAAGTAGATCATGGGCGCACAACTTCGCATCTACCGCAGGCGTATCCGATCGGTCAAAGCGACCAAGAAGATCACGCGTGCCATGGAGCTCATCTCCGCTTCGCGCATCGTCAAGGCGCAACAGCGAGTGGCTGCATCGACCCCTTATGCGAATGAGTTGACCCGTGCTGTCTCTGCGATCGCGACCTTCTCGAACACCGCCCATCCACTCACCTCGGAGTCTCTGAATCCGAAGCGCGCAGCGGTCTTGATCATCACTGCGGATCGTGGAATGGCTGGTGCTTATTCGAGCGCTGCGATCAAGGAAGGCGATGGCCTGATCAATGGTCTTCGTGAACGCGGCCTTGAGGTGAGCGTCTATCTCGTCGGTCGAAAAGCCGTCAACTACTACAAGTTCCGTAATCGAAAGATCACGAATTCGTGGACCGGTTTCTCCGACAATCCGACCTATGCCAATGCCAAGCAGGTATCCGATGAATTGATCACCGCCTTCTTGAAGGATGCCCAGGTGGAGAGCGATGGAGTCGACGAACTCCACATCGTCTACACCGAGTTCAAGTCGATGATCACCCAGATCCCATTCTCGAAGCGGATGCTGCCGCTCGAAGTGGTGGAGAGCGATGGGCCAGCGCCAAGCGGTCTATTGCCGATGTATGAATTCGAGCCGAATGCAGGAGAGGTGCTCAACGCACTCCTTCCTCGCTATATCGAGTCTCGGGTATATAACGCGATGTTGCAGAGCGCTGCTTCCGAGCACGCTGCGCGCCGTCGTGCGATGAAGTCCGCTACCGATAACGCGGATGAACTCATCAAATCGTTGACCCGACTAGCCAACGCGGCTCGTCAGGCAGAGATCACCCAAGAGATCAGTGAGATCGTGGGCGGCGCGGATGCGTTGTCCTCAGCTAGTGCAGGGAGCGAATAATGACCACGAAAACCGCCACAGGCCGTGTCGCACGCGTCATCGGTCCGGTCGTCGACATCGAGTTTCCATCCGATGCGATGCCGGCGATCTATAACGCGCTCACAGTCGAAGTGACGCTCGGAGGGAGTGCGCGCATGCTCACTCTCGAAGTAGCGCAGCACATCGGCGACAACCTGGTTCGCGCCATCTCGATGCAGCCGACCGACGGAATGGTCCGTGGCGTCGAGGTGCAGGATACGGGCGCTCCGATCTCTGTGCCGGTCGGTGATGTCACCAAGGGTCACGTCTTCAATGCGCTTGGTGAGTCGCTCGATGTTCCCACCGCCTCCCTCGATGTGAAGGAGCGTTGGCCGATCCACCGCCAAGCACCTGACTTCGATCAACTCGAGTCGAAGACCGAGATGTTCGAGACCGGAATCAAGGTCATCGATCTACTTACCCCTTATGTGAAGGGTGGAAAGATCGGTCTCTTCGGTGGTGCAGGTGTCGGTAAGACCGTTCTCATCCAAGAGATGATCTACCGCGTCGCCGAGAACTTCGGTGGCGTCTCCGTTTTCGCAGGTGTCGGTGAGCGAACCCGTGAAGGTAACGACCTATTCCTTGAGATGACCGAGACCGGTGTCATCAACAAGACCGCACTCGTCTTCGGTCAGATGGATGAGCCACCAGGGACACGTCTTCGCGTCGCGCTCTCAGCGCTGACCATGGCGGAGTACTTCCGTGACGTCCAGAAGCAGGATGTTCTCCTCTTCATCGACAACATCTTCCGTTTCACCCAGGCAGGTTCTGAGGTCTCGACCCTCCTCGGTCGTATGCCTTCTGCTGTGGGTTACCAGCCGACTCTCGCTGACGAGATGGGTGTGCTCCAGGAGCGCATCACCTCGACTCGCGGTCACTCGATCACATCGATGCAGGCGATCTACGTCCCTGCCGATGACATCACTGACCCAGCGCCACACACCACCTTCACCCACTTGGATGCGACCACTGTTCTCTCGCGTCCGATCTCCGAGCTCGGTATCTATCCGGCGGTGGATCCGCTTGATTCCACCTCACGTATCCTCGATCCGCGCTACATCGGCGAGAACCACTTCCGCGTCGCGAACCGGGTCAAGCAGATCCTGCAGCGTTACAAGGACCTGCAAGACATCATCGCGATCCTCGGTATCGACGAACTCTCCGAAGAGGATCGCATCCTCGTCGGACGTGCACGTCGTATCCAGCGCTTCCTCTCCCAGAACACCTTCGTTGCGAAGGTGTTCACCGGAATCGATGGATCCTTCGTCACGCTCTCCGAGACGATCGCAGCATTCGACGCACTTGCCAACGGTGATTACG
>WLDY01000143.1 GCA_009704555.1 Actinomycetota bacterium
GCATGGAGTTTCTGATTGGAGATACCGATCTCCGCACCAAATCCCATCTCCTCACCGTCGGTGAAGCGAGTGGATGCATTGATCATGATCGCGGCTGAATCAGAGAGCGCGACAAAACGCTCTGCCTCACTCTCATCCTCAGTCACGATCGCTTCAGTGTGGTGCGTACCAAAACGATCGATATGTGCGATCGCGCCTTCCAAGTCATCGACGAGGGCGACATTGATGTCGAGCGTTCCGTACTCGGTCGACCAACTCTCATCACTCGCAGGCATCACCGAGATACCCCGCGCCTTGGCGATCTCGATGACTTCACCATCGGCGTGGATGCGGACAGCGGCTTGAATCAACGCTTCGAGCGCTTTCGGTACGAGATCATCCTTTCGCGCTCGATGTACCAGCAAAGTCTCTGCTGCGTTGCAGACGCTCGGCCGTTGAACCTTGGCGTTGACGACGATTGGGATTGCCTTCTGCTCGTCAGCGCTCGCATCGAAGTAGATATGACAGACGCCAGCACCGGTCTCGATCGTGGGGACCTTTGCTTCTTCGACGACGGTGCGAATGAGATCACCGCTTCCACGTGGGATGACGAGATCGACAAGGCCTCGAGCATGGAGAAGGGCACGGACAGAATCTCGGTCATTGCTTGGGATCAGTGTGACGAGATCTGCGCCCAACCCAGACTCTTCGGTCGCTTTCCGCATCAAAGAGACCAAGACCTCATTTGACTCTCGAGCAGAAGAGGATCCACGCAAGAGTGCGGCATTCCCGGAGGCGAGCAGGATCACTGCTGCATCGACAGTGACATTCGGTCGCGCCTCATAGACCATCCCCACCACACCAAAGGGAACGCTGACTTGGCGAAGTTGAAGTCCATTCTCAAGGCGCCGCTCGATCAAAACTCGTCCCAATGCATCGGGAAGGGCTGCGACCTTCCGTGCACTCGTTGCAATAGCTTCGATGCGCGAAGGCGTGAGAGTCAGTCGATCAAGTAAGGGTGCGCTCATCCCTTCGCTCTTCTCTCTCGCAACATCTCTTGCATTCGCATCCAGGATCAAGGAAGCGGAGGATTCGATTGCTCGAGCGATCGAATCGATGAGAGCCTTGCGAGTCTCGAATGACGATACAGCGAGTGATCTCTGTGCCCGCCGGGCCTTCACTGCAAGGCTTTTGATCATCGCATCGTTCACTTCGTTCACTGGGGAAGCACTCATAGCAACACCATCTCATCGCGATGGACTAAGGCGTTGCCATACTCCTCGCCAAGTTCCTGACTCAATTCCTTCGTGCTACGGCCTAAAAGTCGTGGGATCTCCTCTGCGTCATAGGAGACGAGTCCGCGCGCCACGACCTGCCCCGAAGGCGTGAGAAGTTCGACCGTGTCACCGCTGACGAACGTACCTTCGACCTTTGTCACTCCGGCAGGAAGGAGCGAACTTCCACGGGTGGTGATCGCTTCGACAGCCCCGTCATCGAGAAAGATTCGCCCACGGACAGTGGCGGCAAAACCAAGCCAGAGACGTCGCGATGCGATCGGATCAGTATGAGGAAGGAAGCGCGTTCCAAAACTTTGACCAGCCATCACCTCGGCTGCGTGATCAAGATCGGTGAGTATGGTGGCGATACCAGCGCTCGTGGCGATGCGAGCTGCTTCGATTTTGGTGATCATTCCCCCACTGCCGACCTTTGAGTCCGATCCCGTGATCTCGAGAGAGTCGAGCGCGGCAAAGTCAGAGACTTCCTCGATTCGCTTTGCGCCAGCAGAGCGTGGCGGTGCGTCGTAGAGCGCATCGACATCGGTGAGGATGAGAAGTAGGTCAGCAGCGACGATGTGTGAGACCAAAGCCGAGATGCGATCGTTGTCGCCGAATTTGATCTCAGCGAGAGCCACTGAATCGTTTTCGTTGATCACTGGGACGAGGCCAAGCTCCAAGGACTTGAGTAGCGTCGCTCGTACGTTGAGATAGTGACTTCTTCGCATCACATCTTCAGCGGTGATCAATACCTGGCTTGCGACGATTGAGTGGCGCGAGAAGGAATCGAAGTAATTCCGAATCAAGAGGCCCTGTCCGACGGAGGCAACGGCCTGTTGCATCGTCAGATCCTTAGGACGGGCTTGAAGTCCTACCGCAGAGAGTCCTGATGCGATCGCGCCAGAGGAGACGAGAAGAACTTGTCGACCTTCTCCTCGCAATTTCGCGACGAGATCGACCACTTTGTCGAGACGTGAACGATCAAGAAAAGCTCCATCTCGACCAGTAAGCGTCGATGAACCTACTTTGACGACGATCCGTCGCCCCTCGATCATCGATCACGCTCCCAAGGGATTCGGAGATCTTCTCCTCTCGGCCCTGCGAGTAACTCGGCTCCGGCTTCGATCGTCGGTTCCCAATCGAATACGACTGCATCGTCGCCGGATCCGATTCGCACTTCACTGCCCTCACGAGCACCGAGTTTGAAGAGTTGTTTCTCAACGCCAGCGCGTGCGAGTCGGTCTGCGAGATAGCCGATCGCTTCCTTGTTGGAGAAGTCAGTCTGTGCCACCCAACGTTCGATCTTCTTGCCGGTAACAGTGAAGGAACCATCTTTGTTCGCACTTACCTCGAATCCGGCATCATCGATAGCAGGTGGCGTCAAGACGATTCGAGTCCGTTCTGCGGTGACTTCTTCGCGGCGAAGCATGGAGATCGACTCAGCCATAGCATTGAGGAGTTCTTGGATTCCCTCCCTCGTCGCAGCGGAGAGTGAGAAGACTTTGTAGCCACGTTTCTCTAGCGTCGCTTTGACCATATCTGCCATTGCACGACCATCTGGAAGGTCGATCTTGTTGAGGGCGATGATCCGTGGCCGCTCCGCGAGCGGGATCTCCGCCTGATACTTCGCCAACTCCGCTTCGATCACATCGAAATCACGGAGGGGGTCACGATCCGTTTCGAGTGTGCCGCAATCGAGTACATGGACCAAGATCTTGCATCGTTCGACATGCCTGAGGAACTCGAGTCCCAAACCCTTGCCCTCACTCGCACCTGGGATCAGTCCAGGGACATCTGCGACAGTGAATCGA
>WLDY01000144.1 GCA_009704555.1 Actinomycetota bacterium
AGGATCCGTTGGCGCGAGAATCGATCGAGGATGGTTCCGACGAATGGTCCGACGAACGAGTAAGGAAGTAAGACGACAGCGAAGGCGATCGCGGCTGAGAAGGCGTCAGGTTGTCTCTCCGGTGAGAAGAGGATGAAGGAGGCGAGTCCCGATTGGAAGATGCCGTCAGAGAGCTGTCCCGTCCACCGAAGTGCGAGCAACCTGCCAATTGGTGAGGTGATGTGGAAGCGTATCCGGGAAGTGAATCCTCGCGATCTTCGATCGGAGTCAGAATTCACTGAGAAAGCGTATCCCTCGCACCTCTCACTACGATAAGCGAGTGTTCTGGTCACAGCGCGCTCGAGTCGATTACACCTTCCGTCGCCGTGCCACTCTCGCTGCTCTCTTCCAAGGTTTGAGTAGTGCGATGGATGCCTGTGATGCCGACCCTTATCTCAGGCGTGCTGCGAAGTTCCACGGCGAGAGGACCGATCGCGCTTGTCCTGTCTGTAAGTCACGGAAGATGGTCGAACTTCGCTACACCTTCGGCGATCAACTCGGTCAATACTCGGGTCGATTGAAGAGCCTTGAGGAGTTGCGTGAGATGCAATCTGAGTTCGGTGAGTTCCGGGTCTATGAGGTGGAAGTCTGCAACGACTGTGGTTGGAACCATCTCGTCGCCTCCTTCCTTCTTGGTGATGGCGTCAATCGAAGGCCGCCACGGAAGGTTCGAACGATCGAGGATGAGAAGGTCGGATGATCTCGAAACGTCTACAACGGATCGCACTCCGTCTCACCATCCTTCTCTCCGGCTTTGGATTCGTCGCAGGAGTCGCAGTCTTCGGCGTCGCATATTTCACTGTCGATATCCCGGATCCCAATGACTACGTCAACAGTCAGGCGACGATCATCCAGTACGCCGACGGAAGTGAGATCGGTCGCTTAGGTGCGCAGAATCGCACTGTCATCCCATTGGCGAAGATCCCAGTCAAGCTTCGAGAAGCTGTCCTTGCTGCGGAGGATCGAAACTTCTATAGCCAACTCGCCTTCAATCCGATCGCAATTGCCCGTGCTGCGATCAACAATGTCTTGGGCGGGCAGACCCAAGGTGGTTCGACGATCACACAGCAATATGCCAAGACCGCATTCCTAACCTCAGAGCGGACCATCACGAGGAAGTTGAAGGAGCTCGTGATCGCGATCAAGCTCGAGAACCAACTCTCCAAAGATGAGATCTTGGAGAACTACCTCAACACCATCTACTTCGGTCGCGGCGCCTACGGCGTAGAGACTGGTGCTCAGGTTTATTTCGGTCACGGCGTCGAATCACTCACCGTCGCAGAGTCAGCGATCCTCGCCTCGATCCTTCGCTCCCCTGGTCTCTATGACCCCTATTTCCAAGATGGCAATGCGGAGAGACTCTCAGCGCGATATCGATATGTGATCAATGGAATGGTCGATGCTGGTTGGTTAGGGGAGTCTCGCGGTGCGAAGCTGAAGGGGCAGGAACCTCCGGTCAATCCTCGACTCTCATCGGGTCGTCTTGCAGGTCCTCGTGGCTACCTCATCTCGTGGGTACAACGAGAACTCAACGAACTCGGCTTCACTGACGAACAGTTGATGATCGGTGGACTCGTTATTCGCACGACTTTGGAACGAAAGGCACAAGAAGCAGCGCAGATTGCTGTCCAAGAGGCTGGTCCACAGAATCCACCAGAGGATCTCCACATCGGATTGCTTTCGATTCGCCCCGGTACTGGTGAGATCGTGGCGATGTATGGCGGCCGGGATTATCTTGAACGCCAACTCAACGATGCGACACAGGGCATCACGCAGGCGGGATCGACTTTCAAAGTCTTCGCGCTCGCTGCTGCCTTGGAGCAAGGAATCCCACTGACGTCTATCTGGAACGGTGATTCACCGCAATTCTTCGATGATCTTGGAAAGCCATATCGCGTCGGCAACTACGACAATGAGGATTACGGCCAGGTCTCACTCCTGCGCGCTACTGCAAGCTCCGTCAACACCGTCTATGTCCCACTTGGTATTGCCGCAGGTCTTGAGAATGTGGTCAACGCTGCCCGTCGCGCTGGAATCCCGGATTCTGTTGCGATGTTGCCGACCCCATCACTTGTTCTCGGTGTATCGAGCCCTCGTGTCATTGATGTCGCTGCTGCATACGCAACCTTTGCTGCCGAGGGTATCTATGCCAAACCCTTCATCATCAATGAGGTACTCGGCCCAAATCGCGGCATCCTTTATCAAGGCAAGATCGAGGCAGAGGAGGTCTTCTCCTCCGATGTGATGAGAGATCTCAATTACGCCCTTCGCCAAGTCGTCTTGGCAGGAACTGCAACCTCAGCCTTACGTGGCCTCGGCAGACAAGCTGCCGGAAAGACCGGAACATCGAACGAGAATACGAGTGCGTGGTTCACCGGTTACACGCCAGATCTTGCGACCTCGATTGCCTTCTTCCGTGATGATGCCCTCACCACATTGAGGGGAATTGGCGGGATCAATTCTGTGACCGGAGGAACTTTCCCGGCGCGGATCTGGAACGCGTACACCAAGCGAGCACTTGAAGGTTCACCGAAACTCAAGTTCCGCCCTCCTGTCAATGTGAATGGGACAGAACCAGTCGACATGCGTGGTGTTGTGATGACATATACGAAGGAGAGCGCCACCGCCCTCATGCCACCGAAACCTCCTGCGCAATAACACTCACTAGATTCAGAGATGAAGCGACTCCTTCCACCACTCGCGATAACAGGTGTCACAGCAGGAACTCTCGCAACGCTCTCCTTTCTCAAATCCCTTCACTGCCGAACGAACTTCTTCGCAAGCCCGAACTCCTACACACACCTCTGCTACTCCGATATCCCAGCGCTCTTTGGTGCGCGCGGACTCGATCAAGGGATCAACCCTTACTCCGATCCGCTCAATTCGATGGAGTATCCAGTTGGAACGGGGTATATCGCTTCGACGATTGCACGGTTTTCAGATGACTTCCTCACCTTCTTCGACCTCAATGCCATGGCGATCGCACTTCTCTTCATCGCCACC
>WLDY01000145.1 GCA_009704555.1 Actinomycetota bacterium
TCCCTCTTCAATTGCTATCGCTGCGCCCTCGATCACAGAATTTTCGGTATCTACCGTAACGACGAGATCGATTCGATCTAGGACGATTCGTTTCGACATCGCAAGGACTATCTCTTAGCGTCGAGTATCGGGAGTGCGCCTTCGATGATTGCAACTACCCGTGCGCTAGCACCCTCGATCACGCGCCCGATCTCCTCGGTGGTAATGGGTTCCTTCGATAACCCGGCAGCGGGGTTGGCGACCAGTGCGATCGCGGCGTAACGAAGATCGGCTTCCCTTGCAAGACTCACCTCGGGGCATCCCGTCATTCCGACGACGCTCGCTCCGGAGAGTGCCGCGAAGCGAATCTCCGCAGGAGTCTCAAAGCGAGGACCGTTGTACCCGGCGTAGATCCCGCCTTCGCGAAGGGGGATACTGAGCGAAGCAGCACTCTCTCTCATCGCTGCACGCACTGTGGCGTCATAGCAATCCATCACATCGATATGTTTGACGCCTTCTGGCTGCACCCCGTCAAAGAATGTGTGCTCTCGGCCAGAGGTGAAGTCGATGAAATCCTCGACCAATTGGAGATCACCAGGCTTGAGCGACGGATCGATGCCGCCGACGACATTGACTGCGATCACATAAGAGAGGTCGAGATCCTTGAGCGCCTGGATGTTTGCGCGGTAGTTGACCCGTTGCGGAGGAACGCTGTGATCACTGCCATGACGGGTCAAGAATGCGATCTCTACACCGTTCCAAGTTCCTCGAGTGATCTTCGCGGTGCCGAATTTGTTAGTGATCTCCTCGCTGGGACGCCCCTGAAGGGCAGGGAGGTTGTAGAAGCCAGTTCCGGCGATGATTCCGATCATCTTCGGTTGTACTACTCCTTGAGCCCGGCCATGAGACGACCGATGTAATTGCGGTCGGCGCCTTCAGCATCCACCGTCGCGACGATCTTGCCACCGGAGATCACAGCCACGCGGTCTGCAAGGGAGAGGACCTCATCAAGCTCTGCCGATACTAGAAGGACCGCAGCGCCGTTGTCGCGAGCATTGATCAATTGTTGATGGATGAATTCGATCGAGCCCACATCGACACCTCGAGTCGGTTGAGCGGCGACCACCACTGGAAGGTTCTGACTCAACTCACGTGCCACCACCACCTTCTGACGGTTACCGCCAGAGAGCGACGATGCAGGATTGCGATGTGAAGGCGTCCTAATGTCGAAGGTCTTGACCAGGGCTGCGCCATTCTCATCGACGGCATCAAGGTCTCGGATCCATCCCCTTGCGTAGGGTGCTTGATCGAAGCGATTGAGAACCAAGTTGTCTGCGATCGAATAAGAGGAGACCAGCCCATCCTTCTCTCGATCTTCGGGGATGTGGGAGACACCAGCAAGGTGAGCTTGCTTCGGGCGCATGTTCGCCAGCGGCTTGCCGGTGACAATGACCTCTCCACTCACCCGAGATCTCATCGCGCAAATCGCCTCGACCAATTCTCGCTGTCCATTACCTTCGACACCCGCGATACCAAGGATCTCTCCCGAGTGGACCTGGAATGAGATTCCTTTTACGGCTTCCAACTTACGATCATCGAGAACGCGCAGGTCCTTCACTTCAAGTGCGACTGTGCTCGGTTTTGCCTCGCCCTTGTCGACCTGAAGTACGACTGCACGACCCACCATCATCTGAGCGAGATCGGATTCGTCGCTCTCCTTGGGAGTCGTGACGCCGGCTAGTTTCCCGCCTCGCAGGACCACGATCCGATCCGCGACCGCGATCACCTCACGGAGTTTGTGAGTGATGAAGAGAATTCCGACACCTTTCGCAGCGAGATTCCGGAGTACTTGAAGTAATTCATCCGTCTCTTGTGGTGTCAAAACAGCTGTGGGCTCGTCCAAGATCAGGAGATCGACGTCCTTGCGCAGCGCCTTCAAGATCTCGACGCGCTGTGCGGTGCCCACTGGTAAGTCTTCGACGATCGCATCTGGATCGACCTCGAGTCCATACTTCTCGACGAGAGCGAGGACTTCTTCCCGTGCCTTCTTCATGCTGATGAAGCCGGCTCGGCGTGGTTCATCTCCAAGGATGATGTTCTCGGTCACGCTCATCACTGGTACGAGTTGGAAGTGTTGATGCACCATACCCACACCGCGACGTATCGCACCCGCGGTGTCCCCGAACTCAAGTGCCTCGCCTTTCACTTTGATCTCACCAGAGTCTGGTCGAACGAGACCGAATACCGCTTTGACGAGAGTCGACTTCCCAGCGCCATTCTCACCGAGGAGCGCGACGATCTCTCCGGGCTTGACCTCGAGCGAAATCCGATCGTTCGCGACAACGGCGCCAAAAGTCTTGGTCACATCCTTGATCTCAAGAAGGGAGGCCATTCTCTAGACCTTCTCCTTCTCGTAAGGCTGGCCTTCAGCTGCAGGTGGTCGAACCTTTCCGGCGGCGAAGGCGAGGACGACGATCGTCAATACATAGGGCAACATATTGATGAACTGCTGTGGGATGTTGATGACTTCATCGATCATCAACTGATTAGTGACTGCTTGAGCGAGACCGAAGAAGATCGCAGCTGCGAATGCACCGAGCGGGTTCCATCGTCCGAAGATCATGATCGCTAGCGCAGTGAAACCTTTACCTGCAGTGAATCCCCGTTCGAAGATACCTACCCACTCAAGGGCGAGGTAGGAACCGGCGAGGCCACCGACTGCTCCACCGATGGTCACATTGAGGTATCTGAGCTTCGTCACGGAGACACCTGCAGTGTCTGCACTGCTTGGATGCTCACCGACAGAACGAGAACGCAATCCCCATGGTGTCTTGTAGAGCGCGAACCAGAGAGCGAAGATGAAGAAGATGCCGAAGTAGGTGATCGGACCATGGAAGTTGAGGATCGGTCCGAGTACCGGGATTCCGGCCAGCCACGTGATGTCGAATTGGGGGAGAGTCGTCGGGATGGAATATCCCTGCCGATAGAGGAATGAGGTGAGTCCGGCAGCCAGGATGTTGATGATCACTCCTGCGATGATCTGGTCCATCTTCCA
>WLDY01000146.1 GCA_009704555.1 Actinomycetota bacterium
GCGGGAGAGCCCATCTGCTCGATCCGACCCTTGTTCATCACTGCGACGGTATCGGCCATGGTCATCGCCTCTTCTTGATCGTGCGTGACGTGGACGAAGGTGATACCGACCTCGGTCTGGATCCACTTCAACTCGATCTGCATCTGACGTCGCAATTTGAGATCGAGCGCGCCGAGAGGTTCATCGAGAAGGAGGAGCGCAGGTCGATTGACGACAGCGCGTGCGAGCGCAATACGTTGCTGTTGACCGCCCGAGAGTTGACCCGGCTTTCGCCCCTTGAGATGGCTCAGTTCGACGAGGTCGAGGACCTTCATCACTGCCTCATCGACATCCTTGATTCCGCGTCTACGAAGACCGAAGGCGACATTCTCGAAGATGGTCAGATGGGGAAAGAGCGCATAGTTCTGAAAGACCGTGTTGACCGGACGTTCATATGGCTTGATGTAGGTGATGTCGAGATCTCCGACCGAGATCTTTCCCGAGGTCGGCTCCTCCAACCCCGCGATCATTCGCAGAGTCGTCGTCTTGCCACACCCCGAAGGTCCCAAGAGCGCGAAGAAGGATCCTTTAGGGATCGTCAGCGAGAGGTCATCGACTGCTACGAAGTCACCGAATGACTTCGTTACATGAGAAAGTACGAGGTCGCCATGTACTTTCTTGATCTCACTCACTGCGTGCTATCACTCTCCAGAGTCGATCGCCTGGATCAGGCGCCGATTGCCTCTTGGAAGGCGGCCGAGAAGTTGAACTCCTCCTCCGCTTCGAGACCACGGAAGACCTTCACCTTCGCGAGGGTCGTGTCGTCAGGGAAGATGAACGGACTCGATGCCAATTCTGGATCGATCTTCTCCATCTCGCCCTGCGCACCCTTGACTGGGCAGATGTAGTTGACCCATGCAGCGACCTCAGCGGCGATCGCTGGGTCGTAGTAGTGGTTCATGAGGGCTTCAGAGTTCGCCTTGTTCGCAGAGGTCGAAGCGATCAACATGTTGTCGCTCCAGAGCGTTCCGCCTGATTCTGGGATCGCGAATCCGTAGTTCTGACCGGAGAGGTTCTCGGAGAACATATCTCCGCTCCATCCGATAGCGGCGACGGCATCGCCGTTGGCCATATCCTCAAGGTAATCGTTGCCCTTGACCTGGCGGATGAAGCCATCAGCGATCATCTTCTTGAAGTAGTCGATCGCATTCATGAATTGGTCCTCAGTGAATGGCTGCGAGATGTCGACACCTTGGTACTGAAGGATGATGCCCATCGTGTCACGCATCTCGGAGAGCACGACAACCCGGCCCTTATTTGCGGGGCTGAAGAGCTGTTCGATCGTGGTGACATCCTGCTTGATCACATTCTTGTTCCAGCAGAAACCTGCGAAGCCTGACTGCCAAGTCAATGAGTAGTTGCGACCGGGATCGAAGGAGACATTTGCGAGCGTATCGAGGATATTGCCCTTATTCGGGACATTTGCCGCATCGAGTTCGCGCGCATATCCAAGGCGGATCCATCGAGCAGCCATCCAGTCGGTTGGTGTGACGATGTCATATCCGATGTCATTGCCAGCCTTGAGATTCTCTTGCACCTTGCCGTAGAACTCATCGTTATCGTTGTAATCGACGAGGTAATCGACTGCGATGCCGGTGGCGGCGGTGAACTTGTCGAGCGATGGATAGGTGCGCTTGCCATCGACTTTCTTTTGATCGAGATATGCAGTCCAGTTTGCCCAACGAACAGTGCCGCCGACATCCTCAGGGAAAGTGGTAGACGCACCTTCTTCGGTATCCGAACCACATGAGGCGAGGAGTGCGACACCTGCGACACCACCGGTTGCAGCAAGGAAGCCACGGCGTGACATCTGCGCACGGATCAAGGATCGCGTCGTCGGATCGGATGGAAGGGAGCGATTTACTTTCTCAGTCATGTGTCGATGACTCTCTCTTCGGGGTCCTTGTGGACCAAACTGGCTGAACAGACTCGCACACTTTAGTGGGTGAAGCCTCGAGTTTTAAGGCTTCACCCGCTGAGAATCTTCAGGTCTAAGCGTTGAGGTTGGTCATCACATGCTTGATACGGGTGTACTCCTCGAAGCCATAGCCAGAGAGATCCTTGCCATAACCGGAGTGCTTGAAACCGCCATGTGGCATCTCGGCGACCATCGGGATGTGGGTATTGATCCAGACCACACCGAAGTCGAATGCCTTCGACATCCTCATCGCACGACCATGATCCTTGGTCCAGACGCTGGAAGCGAGACCGTACTCGACGCCGTTTGCCATCCGTACCGCCTCGGCCTCATCCTGGAACTTCTGGATCGTGATGACCGGAGCGAACATCTCGGTCTGGATCATCTCATCGCTCTGCTTGAGGTCGGCGACGACGGTCGGGGTCCAGAAGTAGCCGGGGCGATCCAACTTCTTTCCACCGGTCGTCACACGAGCATGTGATGGGGTGCGGTCTAGGAAACCTTGGACCCTTGCGAGCTGGTTCGCATTGTTGACCGGACCGACGAGGACATCCTCATTCGGCATACCGACCTTGATGTTGTTCTTCGCCTGCTCGGTAAGGAGCGTCACAACGTCCTCATAGGCGCTCGCCTCGACGATGACGCGGGTCGCTGCGGTGCAATCCTGGCCAGCGTTGAAGTATCCAGCGACGGCGATCCACTCACATGCGGCCTCGATATTCGCATCATCGAAGATGACGACAGGGGCCTTGCCACCGAGTTCAAGGTGCACACGCTTGAGGTCCTTCGATGCTTGACTCGCAACTTCCATACCCGCGCGCACCGAACCTGTGATTGAGACGAACTGTGGCGTCTCGTGATCGACGAGGAGTCGCCCAGTCTCACGTCCACCTACGACGACATTCATCACACCTTCAGGAAGGAACTCCTGCATCAACTCCGCCATCCAAACGGTGGAGACCGGAGTGGTATCACTTGGCTTGAGGACGACGGTGTTGCCCGCTGCGATCGCAGGTGCCCACTTCCAAACGGCCATCATCATCGGGTAGTTCCAAGGGGTGACTTGAGCACAGAC
>WLDY01000147.1 GCA_009704555.1 Actinomycetota bacterium
GTAGTTGCCTCTGCATCCGCCTTGGAGTCACAGATCAGAAATGAGGCGACCACTGAAAAGGTGATCTCCTATTGGTCATCGGGAAACGCTCCCTTTCTCAAGAGTGAAGATGGCAGTTCTGGATTGATGTTCGTCTACTTCGACACCACAGACTTCACTGAATCGGACAAGCTCGGTGGTGAGTATCAAGCGAAATACGATGGAACTTTCCAAGGCCTTGATGTCTATGTCTCAGGGGCTGCGGTCTTTGCCAACGCCATCAATGGACGAATCCAAGAGGACCTGAAGACTGCAGAGTTCATCTCGATCCCGTTGACCTTCTTGCTCTTGCTCTTTGTCTTCGGAGCGATGGTCGCATCTGCCATGCCACTCGTCATCGGCATCACGGCGATTATTGGAACCTTCTTTGTCATGTATCTCTTCACGCTCTTCACCGACGTCAGCATCTTTGTACTCAATCTGACTACGGGCCTTGGGCTTGGCCTTGGCATCGACTATGCGCTCTTGATCGTCAATAGATTCCGCGAGGAGATGGGTAGGGGCGTTGGCAAAGAACAAGCCATCGTCAACACCCTCAAGACTGCAGGAAAGACGGTCTTCTACTCAGGTCTCACTGTGGTTGTGACATTGGTATCCCTGACATTCTTCCCGCTCAATTTCCTCAAGTCGATGGGATATGCCGGAGCTTCGGTCGTGGCACTTGCCGTCCTTGGTGCGCTACTTCCACTACCCGCGATCCTTGCTCTCCTTGGTGAGCGGATCAACAAAGGCAGAGTCCGCAAGAGAGCGCTGGTCCAGCGAGAGGATGGGCGTTGGGCACAGGTGGCACGGCTCGTGATGAGAAGACCAGCGACCGTGGTCGCCTTCTCGCTAGCGATCCTTTTCCTCTTCATCTCACCGATCACAAACGTGAAGTTCAGTCAGGTCGATACCGATGTCCTGCCAGCGACAGATCGTGCCTACATCTCATCGCAGTTCATTGCTGATGAGTTCCCAGGCGAAGAGGGAAATCCGATCGAGATCATCTTTCCTGATGGAGCAACGCAGGGAGACGAAATCAGTGCTTTCCTCGCCAGAGTTGCATCCCTTGATGGAATCTCACGTATCGGTGAACCAGAGACCGTTGGCAGTGCGGTGCGAGTTGATGCGATTCATTCGATCAAGCCACGGACTCCAGAAGGTCAGGTCTTGATTGACACCATCCGCGATTTGCCCGCACCTGAAGGAACTCTGATCGGTGGTGTCGCAGCTGACTATGCAGACACACAAGGGGCGATCGCTGATCGTCTTCCCGTGGTCCTGGGATGGATCGTGTTGACCATCCTCGTCCTTCTCTTCGCCTTCACCGGTTCACTTCTCTTACCGATCAAGGCTGTGCTGCTCAACTTCCTCTCTTTGGCATCGACAATCGGTGTCCTGACGTGGGTCTTCGGTGAGGGGAACCTCCAATGGCTCGTCGGTGACTTCATAGTCAATGGCACGATCGATACCAACATGATGGTGCTCGTGGCGGTCGTCGCCTTCGGGCTCTCTATGGACTACGAAGTCTTCTTGCTCTCACGTATCAAGGAAGAGCATGATGCCGGCAAGTCGAATGTCGATGCGGTCGCTGCTGGCCTTCAGAAGTCAGCGGGCATCATCACGGCCGCGGCCTTCATCTTGGCTATCGTCTTCGGAGCCTTCGTGACCAGCGGTGTCACTGGGATCAAACTCCTTGGCTTCGGCGTCGCCTTTGCGATCTTGCTCGATGCCACGCTGATCCGAGCACTCTTGGTCCCCGCCTTGATGCGCCTCTTCGGTGAACGCAATTGGTGGGCACCGAAAGCGCTGAAACGATTCCAGATCAGTCACTAGAGATAGGCCAACAAAAAGATCTGGGCCGACTCCCTCAAGTCGGCCCAGACGTTTCTAACTTTGTAGCAGCTAGAGCTTGATTCGGTTGATGAACTCCTCAACCGTGGTGCGCACCTTGCCTGTGAGGAAGATGAAGCCAGTCTCCTTGGCATCACCATTGACACAGTCTTCGGTGAGTAGATACTGCGCCCACTCCTTGACTGCCTTACCGCGTGCCTTGTCCCTTGGATCGGTATCAAAGAGCATGTAGGAGACGATGCTCAGTGGATAAGCACCAGGCTCCTTGGTCTGGTAATCGAAGGTGACGGCACCTGTTGCGTTGTCAATTCTCGATCCACCGATGAAGGCAGATGTCGAGGTCGAGGTTGGAAGGATGAAGTTTCCTGATGCATTGCCAAGTGCAGCCACCTTGAGTCCATTCGTCGCCGCAAAGGAGACTTCGGCATAGGTGATCGAGTACTTGGTCTGACCCGCGTTGAGAGCGACACCTTGGGATTGTGATGCACCGACGATTCGGCCGCGGTTACCTGCTGCATTCAGGTCTCCTGGGAATGCTGTGGTGAAGGCGTTGTTCGCTGGCTTGGTGAAGATCGACGGTGCTACCGCGTTGAGATAGCGGGTGAAGTTGTTGGTGGTACCCGAGCCGTCAGAACGGTAGAAGACCTTGATGTCCCGGTTGGGAAGGGTGTAGCGAATGTTCTTCTTCACATTTCGAAGGACAACGTTCTTGCCATCTTTGTCCTTGAGGACGTTTCCATCTTTGCCTTTGCGGTAGATCACCTCGGTGATCTCTCGGTTGTTATCTGCCACAATCTTCGGGTCGTTCCACTTTGTGATCTGACCTGCGAAGATCCCTGCGAGTGTCTCAGGGCTCAAGTAGAGCTGAGTTCTTGCAGGAAGATTGTGAAGGACGGCGATAGGGGCAGCTACGAGTGGGATATTGATGACAGAGCTACGACGAGTCGACGCAAGATGCGCTGCATCAGAGAACCAGAAATCACCAATATTGGCATCTGCATTTCGAACTCCCGTGCTTGAACCTGCTGGGTTGTAAGCGATGCTGTTGCCAGACTTCTTGTTGTAACCGGACTTGCACGCATCAACGACATTGCCGACGAAGCTAGCGCCGGAACCTTGGAGGTTGATATTCGCGTGGGCTGGA
>WLDY01000015.1 GCA_009704555.1 Actinomycetota bacterium
ATGAGAGTCTTGATGCTGGGCCAGGCCTTAGCGAAGCTCGCGTGTAGCGGAAGAAGTTCTACTTTTCCCATCTCGACCCAGGTCGCTTCCACTGTCTCGTGATTGCTCTCGCCGATGGTGAAGTGGTCGAGGGCGTGCGCAATGATCGTCTCGTAGCGCCAATCGCCATGATCGTCGGAGAATCGCACTGCGCTCTCCAAGTCGATCATCTCGCCATCGATACCGATCTCCTCCATCGCCTCACGGATCGCTGCTTCTTCCCAACTCTCATGTGAATCGCGAGCACCACCTGGGATGCCCCAGGTGCCACCGTTATGGACCCACGGTGCGCGAAGTTGGAGAAGTACCTGGCCGGAACGGATGAGAAGGAGTCCTGCCGCTCCATTTACTCCCCAATGGCGAAAGCCACAGCGACACTCGATCCAGCCATCACCATCGCGTGCCGCCATGAGTTGAGTTTTCCACAGCAATCGGAAACCCACACCTTGTGGAGATCACCTGAGAATCAAGTGGAGTTCTCCTTACCTTGGCGCGATGTTCTCGCGAATCTTGCTCTCCCTCGCACTCGTCACCTCACTCGTCGTCGTCCCGACCCATACCGCCCAAGCAGAGGAGTGTGCGAGCGATAGTTGTATCTCGGTCACTGCTGATGATGAGAGAGATGAGATTGTCGTCTCCTTGGTAAGACCAGGGACACGCAAGGAGAGTGAGCGAAAGCGAAGCTTGCCAACGGTCTCAGGATCCTTCAGTGCGATCGCCGACCCAAAACGCACCTGGATTCCTTACCACCCAGATCTCTACGCAGCCTGGCGAGAGGCGGCGAAAAAGGCAGCTGCAACACGCGCAGAGCGGCGCCGGTCCACACAAACGAATCGATCGCAGGTGGTGACAGCATCACTTACGGATCGAGTCAGCCAATTGGTTCCTTTCGGTTCGCTTCAGACCCAGCCACCAGAGGGAGCAGTGATCGGTCGCCCGGTCTATTTCTGGAGTCCTACTCCCACATCTTTCGATGTCACCATCAGAGTCTCAGGAGTCCCGGTGCGACTAGAGCTCACCCCAAGTTTCGAGTGGAGGTATGGGGATGGACGGATTGAGACCACTCGTACCACGTCACTTCCTGGCGCCCCTTATCCATCGCCTCTCAATACCTTCACCTACTACCAACCTGGTGCGAAGGAGATCTCGTTGCTCACGACATGGAGCGGGGAATTCACCATCGCAGGAGTGAAGGCTCCGATCAACGGAAAGATCACTCAGCGAAGTTCGAAGATCCTCGATGTTCGAGAGGCTCCGCATAGGATCCTCGATTAGGAAGAAATCCACACCCTTCTCATCTTGCACAGTCTCCATGAGCGTGTCGGCGCAAGAACGCTCTTCTGTCCCACTCTTGGCGACATGACAAAACAGAGATCACAATCCGATGACCACATCAATACTTCACTGACCGAATCGATCGCACTTGAATTAGAACTCTTGAGCGAGATCGACTATCGACATGATCCAAAGCCAGAACAGCGTGACGGGGTAGATGCCCTCAAGATCTTGATCGCCGGTTACGGGCTCAATGACTTTTCGCCCGACCCTGCGAAGATCGCACTTCTCTTGATGCGACTTCGCGACCTACAAGTCCGTGACTTCGCACTCGGATGTATGGAAGGAAAGGATCTCGAGAAGCATGTGGAGATGTGGCGGTGGGTTGTTCGCATCGCGCCCACCCGATTCCTCGCCCCTCCCGCCACTCTGCTCGCTGCGATCTCATATGAAGTGGGAGATGTAGCGCTTGCTACAAGTTCTTTGGAACAGGCGCTCGAAGCCGATGGTCAGTATCCATTGGCACTCCTACTCAAGCGCGTCTTTGCTGCAGGGTGGCCAGCAGAGACCTTCGCCACCATGCGAACAGAGCTCCACCCAAAGATCACCGCCGCGATCTTTGAGGAGTGACTGGAAAAGAGAAGCAGTCCAATCCTGCCCAGCCACGGGTTGTAAGATTTCGCAGCACTGAGGACTTCGAGCGATGTTGCAGTGTCAAAAGCAGACTTGACGGCCAGGACTTGATTGAGGGAGTTGCGAAATGCTCGTTGGTATTCCAAAAGAGATCAAGAACCATGAGTATCGCGTTGCGATCACTCCCGCCGGTGTGAAGGAATTCATCAACCACGGGCATAAAGTCATCATCGAGAAGGGTGCAGGGCTCGGTTCTGCCATCTCTGACGATGCCTATCGAGTAGCAGGAGCAGAGATACTCGATACCGCGCAGGAGGTATGGGCTCGTGCTGAGATGATCTTGAAGGTCAAAGAGCCGATCGCACCTGAATACCCATTGATGCGTGAGGGTCAGGTGCTCTTCACCTATCTTCATCTCGCTGCCTCGAAGGATTGCACCGATGCCTTGATCAAGAGCGGCATCACCGCGATCGCATATGAGACCGTCGACGTCAACGGTTACCTTCCTCTACTCGCTCCCATGAGCGAGGTCGCAGGGCGCATGTCAGTTCAGGTCGGAGCGACTGCTCTTCAGAAGAGCAATGGTGGCCGCGGTGTTCTACTCGGTGGCGTCCCAGGGGTGCGTCCAGGTCGCGTTGTGATCCTCGGAGGCGGAGTGGCTGGAGTCAATGCAGCAACGATCGCCCATGGTATGCGCGCCGAAGTGACGATCCTCGATGTCAATGCAAGGCGCCTGGTACAACTCGATGAGCTCTTCCAAGGAAATGTCCGGACACTCGCCTCGAACTCCTACGAGATCGAGGATCAGGTCCTCTCAGCGGATCTCGTCATTGGCGCAGTCTTGGTACACGGAGCCAAAGCGCCACGACTCGTCAGCAACGAGCTGGTCAAGCGAATGAAGCCAGGTAGCGTCCTGGTCGACATCGCGATCGATCAAGGCGGCTGTTTCGAGGACTCAAGACCGACCACCCATGCTGACCCGACCTTCCCGGTCCACGGTTCCACCTTCTATTGCGTGGCGAACATGCCGGGCGCGGTTCCGAACACCTCTACCTACGCCTTGACCAACGTCACCCTTCGCTATGCCCTCGCTCTCGCGGATAAGGGCTGGCAGAAGGCGATGGATGAGGATTCCAATCTCGCCCTTGGCCTCAATGTCCATCAGGGCAAGATCTACTACCGGGCGGTCGCCGAGGCCCATGGCCTCGAGAGCGTTTCTCGGTAGACAACTCCGCGCCTCATCTCTAAGTTACGCCCCAGGTCACGAGTTCCAGTTCGGATCGATTTCGTAAGGCCCCGGCTGACTGGACGGCAACCCTCCACCGCGGTGGGGTGCTCCGGGTGAAGACCAGGTGCGATGAAAGTCATCGCACAAGCGCGGGTCTGTCAATGACTGCCAGGTCCGGCTTATTTGATGTTCGGAAATGGAAAAGTTCCAATGAAGGTAAAGTCAAAGAAATTCAAAGTATCGATCATCGCCATCCTCTTCGCTGCGCTCGCGCTTAGTGGTTGTGGTTCATCAAGCGAAGAGAGTTCTAGCGCAAGCAGTGAGTGCACCCCAGGTGAGCTCGCAACAGCCGAATCCGGTTTCCTCACCATCGGAACCGGTGAGCCTGCTTATTACCCATGGGTGATCGATGATGCCCCAGAGTCCGGCAAGGGCTTCGAGGCTGCGGTTGCCTATGCGGTAGCGGAAGAACTCGGATACACCGCCGATCAGGTCAAGTGGATCCGAACCACCTTCGATGGCGCAATCGCACCAGGACCTAAGGAGTTCGACTTCAATCTCCAGCAGTACTCGATCACAGATGAGCGCAAGGAAGTCGTCGACTTCTCATCGCCTTACTACAAGGCAAACCAAGCGATTGTCTCCTTCGAAGGAAGCAACATTCAGTCTGTTACCGACCTCGCTGGTTTGGCGAGCGCTGGTGCCAAGCTGGGTGCCGCCGTCTCCACCACTTCTCTAGAAGCGATCGAAGCTCTTGGTCTCACGCCATCGGTCTTCAACAACAACGCTGATGCTGTTGCGGCACTGAAGAACAAGCAGATCGACGGAATCGTCGTCGACCTTCCTACGGCCTTCTATCTCGCTGCAGTTGAGATCGATCAAGGCGTCATTGTCGGTCAGATCGACGGTAGCGACTCTGGCGATCAGGGCTTCGGTCTCTTGCTCTCGAAGGACAACCCGATCACCGGTTGTGTCTCGACAGCGGTCGATGCCCTCACCGCAAGCGGTGCCCTCGCTGCGATCACTGAAGAGTGGCTCGCAGATGCAGCCGGCGCACCGGTACTCAAGTAATCCGTCTTGGATTATTCGAGTCAGTAAGAAGTAAGTTCATTGACGTCGACCATATCGGGCGCATGAGGAGTGAGTTATGAGTGCTCCCGATATGGCAGACGCTTGGCGACCGAGCGAGGAAGAACTTGCAAGGCGCCAACAACGACGGGCACGTAATCGCAAGAACGCAGCGATAGCCTCGATCTCAAGCATCCTTGTCCTCGGCACTCTCATCGTCATCTTGGTGACTTCGCCAGGATGGATCTCGCTCCGCGACACCTTCTTCAAGTGGGCATATGGCGTCGAGATCTTGCCCAAAGTGCTCCTCGGTTTCGGAACCAATGTCACGTTGACGCTCATCGCAGGTACTTCGGTGGCGATCCTCGGTCTCGGTCTCGCACTGATCAGAACCTCACGTTCGCCGGCGCTGACCCCATTCCGTTTCCTCGCCACCGTCTATGTCGATGTTTTTCGTGGGATACCGATGCTCTTGGTGATCCTTCTGGTGGGATTTGGTATCCCTGCCCTGCAGATCCCAGGCGTGACCAATAGCGTCCTCATTCTTGGCACCATCGCGGTCATCATCACCTACACCGCCTATGTGACCGAGGTGATCCGAAGTGGCATCCTCACCGTCCATCCAAGTCAACGCGCTGCAGCGCGCTCTTTAGGACTCAGTCACTTCCAAACCTTGCGCCATGTCGTCTTGCCACAGGCCCTCAAGCGCGTGACACCACCTCTCCTCAACGATCTAGTGGCCCTCATCAAGGACACCGGGTTGATCTCGATTCTTGGCGTGACTGATGCAGTGCGAGCGGCTCAGATACAGACCGCGAAGAGTTTCAACTACACCCCGTATGTCGTCGCCGCATTGATCTTCCTCGCCGTGACGATCCCATTGACCCGTTACACCGATCGAGCGCTCCGCCGTTCGATGGAGGCCCAGAATGCGCAGGGGTCGGCATGAGCGCGCTCCTCTCGGTCAAGAACGTCCGCAAGACCTTCGGTGACGAGATCGTCCTCGCGGACATCTCCTTCGAGGTCAAGGATCACAGCGCAACTGTCTTCATCGGCGCCTCAGGGAGCGGCAAGTCCACACTTCTTCGCTGCATCAATCTCTTAGAGCAGATCGACGACGGCGTGATGAGCCTCGATGGCCAAGAGATCACGGCGGTCGATGTCGACCCGGATCAAGTGCGCCGCCGCCTGGGGATGGTCTTCCAATCCTTCAATCTCTTCCCCCACATGTCGGTGATCAAGAACATCACGCTCGCGCCGATCCAGGTTCATGGGATCCCCAAAGAGGTGGCCTACGAGAAGGCGCTAGCGCTCCTTGATCGATTCGGTCTGCGCGAGAAGGCGGACCAGTACCCGGACCGTCTCAGCGGGGGTCAGCAGCAACGCGTCGCGATCATCCGTTCGTTGGCCTGTGGTCCGAGGCTCTTGCTCCTTGATGAGATCACCTCAGCACTCGATCCGGTCTTGGTCAATGAGGTCTTGGTGACGGTGCGCGACCTGAAGAACGATGGCATGACAATGGTGATTGCGACCCATGAGATGGGCTTTGCCAAGCAGGTGGCCGATCAACTCTGCTATCTCCACCAAGGTCGAATCCTCGAACGAGGCACCGCAGCGGAAGTGATCGATGACCCAAAGGAACCTGAGACCAAGGAGTTCTTAGCTCGCGTTCACAGCGCTGGAAGGCTTTGAGGGGCGTCCAACTCGCAAGAGCTGGCCTGGATGGGTCTATTGAGGCGATCGGCGGCGATTCTGACTCGCCGAGGCCTGTGGATAATTTATAATATGCCTGCCCAGGAAAGTGTCGAGACCGACTGAATCAGATCAGTAGGTCAAAAACCAAAGGACTCATCTTGCCTGTATCTCGTGCGCCCAAAAAGCAGTCCCCGAAGAAGTCCGGGAAGAAAGTTGTAGCTGCGAAGGGCAAGAGTAAGAAGAAGGTTGCCTCTAAGAAGGTAAAACCTAAGACGAGCACGAGCAAGTTCGCTCCGATCAGGACGATCGCGAAACCAGCAGCGAAGCCAAAGGCGAAGAAGAAGAAAGTCGTTACGAAGAAGAGCGCCGGTCCACGTAGATTCCCAACCAAGGCCGAACTCGAGGCCCTGAAAGCAAAAGGCGCCCTCACCGGTAAGGAAGAGACGAAGAGCGCCGGTCCACGTAGATTCCCAACCAAAGCTGAACTCGAAGCGATGAAGGCAGCTCGTGATGGCGTGCCTGCGAAAGCGACTCAAACGAAGAAGGCGATCGTCGATGGTGAAGAGGTCGAACTCGAAGAGGTAGAACTCGACGATCTCGAAGCCATCACTACCGAAGGTGGCGATGGGGAAGAGGGTGAAGATAAGAGCGATGTTCGCGTCGTCAATCTCACCGAGGAGTCACCACGAGAAGAGGGTGAGTTCACGCTCAAGGATTCCGAAGAGGATGATGCGCCACCGCAGACCGTCCTCACCGCAGGTGCGACAGCGGACCCCGTCAAGGATTACCTCAAGCAGATCGGCCGCGTAGCACTTCTCAATGCAGAGCTCGAGGTCGAACTGGCGATGCGTATCGAGGCGGGTCTCTTCGCAGAAGAGCGACTTGCCAAGGACAAGAAGATGGATCGATCCCTCAAGCGTGAACTCGATTGGATCGCGGAAGATGGCAAGCGGGCGAAGAACCATCTCCTTGAGGCGAACTTGCGCCTTGTCGTCTCGCTGGCCAAGCGTTACACCGGACGTGGAATGCTCTTCTTGGATCTGATCCAAGAAGGAAACCTCGGTCTCATTCGTGCAGTCGAGAAGTTCGACTACACCAAGGGTTACAAGTTCTCCACATACGCGACCTGGTGGATCAGGCAGGCGATCACTCGTGCGATGGCAGATCAAGCTCGCACCATCCGTATTCCAGTCCACATGGTCGAGGTCATCAACAAACTCGCTCGTGTACAGCGTCAGATGTTGCAAGATCTCGGTCGCGAACCTACGCCAGAAGAGTTGGCGAAAGAGCTCGATATGACACCTGAGAAGGTCGTCGAAGTCCAGAAGTACGGTCGTGAACCGATCTCTCTCCATACGCCGCTTGGCGAAGAGGGCGATAGCGAGTTCGGTGACCTGATCGAAGATTCCGAGGCGATCGTCCCGGCTGAGGCTGTCTCCTTCACCATCTTGCAGGAAGAGCTCCACAAGGTTCTCGACACTATGTCAGAGCGCGAGGCTGGAGTGGTGAAGATGCGCTTCGGTCTCACAGATGGCCAGCCGAAGACTCTCGATGAGATCGGCAAGGTCTATGGCGTCACTCGAGAGCGAATCCGCCAAATCGAGTCGAAGACCATGTCGAAACTCCGACACCCGTCGCGTTCACAGTCGCTGCGCGATTATCTCGACTAGGAAAGAAGCCAAGAAAGAAGAACCCAAGAATCAGGATCAAGGGAGAGTAGAGATGTCAGATCGCGTCACCATGCGAGTCAAGCCCAATGGCTCGATCCGTGTCACCGGCACCGTGGACTTCGTAGATGCCGATGGCAACGTGATGGAAAGTAAGACCGACTTCTCGCTCTGCCGATGTGGTCACTCCAAGGAAAAGCCCTACTGCGACGGCTCACATCGTGAGGCAGGCTTCAGCGCCGAGTAGCCATCCGCTTTGGCGCGATGGCATCGACTCGCTATCGCTACCTGCCCTCACGAGTGATCTCGATTGCGATGTGGCGATCATCGGTGGTGGCTTCTCTGGACTCTGGTCCGCGTTCCATCTTCTGCATTTTGATTCGTCACTTTCCATTGTGGTATTCGAGAGTGAGGAGATCGGTTTCGGCGCATCTGGCCGGAATGGTGGTTGGGTCTCTGCAGACTATCCCGTGGATCTTGCGACTCTGGCACGGCGATATCCCACAAAGGACACCCAAGGCTTTGCTGAGTTACTTGCCAAAGGAGTCGATGAGATCGGCGAGATCGCACGAGAGATAGCTCCTCGCGCTCGATTTAGGAAATCCGGATCACTTTCATTTGCCACCCATGAGCGGCAATTGCAGCGACTACGAGACTCAGTCGATCAAAGGCACCAACTCTTGACCTACGAAGAGACGCAATCAAAGGTGGCGATCCCCTCCGCTATCGGAGGACTCTTCACTGAGAACTGTGCCACCGTCAATCCGCGTGGACTTCTCCTTGATCTGGCCGGATATCTTCAAAGTCGTGGGGTCCTGATCTTTGAGCGATCCTTTGCCACACATTATGACGACGGCCCGCCTAGCAATGATGGCGGCCTCTGGGTCAACGACTTCCGTGTGAGCGCTCATTGGAAGATCCTGGCAACGGAGGCTTTCACCCCAAAGAGTCGAGAACAGATTCCGCTCTATTCGCTCATGATTGCCACGCGTCCACTTAGCGCTAAAGAGCAAGCCGCTTTGCAGTGGACACCGGGGCTTGCCATCGCAGAAGCCACGAACAACGTCAATTACGCACAATTCTCCGCTGACTTCAGGATCGCACTCGGTGGTAGGGGAGCGAGATACCCCTTTGCGGGCCATCTCGATCGAGCGCTGGAATCTGACACCCGTACCCATCGAAATCTGTCCGAGATGATCCACAAGTGGTTTCCTCAACTTGGAGGATCGGATCAGCACTCATCCATCGATGTCACACATCATTGGGGTGGGCCCATCGCAATCCGTCGCAATTGGGAGAGTCGCATCTGCGTCGATCATAGAAAGGGTCTCGCCCGTCTCGGCGGATATGTCGGTGATGGTCTGACGATGAGTTTCGTCGCAGCACGAGCTGTCGCTGAGGAGATCGTCACGGGAGAGAACCCCTTAGCCGAGATGCCCATCTCGACTGATTGTTCCAAAGCAAAGAAGTGGCCGATTGAGCCATTCCGATACATCGGCGCTAACGCGCTCATCTCAAGTATCGCGAGATTGGATGAAAGCGAAGAGGCGGGTCGTCAGAGTCCGACGGGAAGATTCCTGAAGAGATTGATTGGGAGGTAGATGTCACTCACTGGCGAGACGGTGCGTCTCATCATGAATGTGAATCGACTGTGCGCGAAGACCCTCGGCATAGGCCTTGGCATGGTGTGAGCAGAAGAAGAGGTGGAGACCTGAGAGGAGAGTGGCTCGGACATATGCCTGTGCTCCACAGCGATCGCAACGATCGACTGAGTTGAGTGGGGCTTGTTCCAGCACTACCTGATCGGTCATCGAATTTCCCTCTCTTTTCGACGGCACTTTCTTGAGATCAATACTAGGTGGTCAACACCCTTCGATGCCGACTCTATTCCCTGCCTGATGATAGAGATGTGAGCCACTTGGGGCGTGTCTGGCATCTCATATATCGGAAAACGACGGTGGTCATAGTTAGAGTTCCCACCTGTGAAAAAAGACAATACTGCCGGTGATTCTTCGGAGACGCACGTCGAGGAGAGTTACACCGCCAAAGACCTCGCCGTACTCGAGGGGTTAGAAGCGGTCCGCAAACGACCCGGTATGTATATCGGTTCCACAGATTCTCGTGGCTTGATGCATTGCCTCTGGGAGATCATCGATAACGCCGTAGA
>WLDY01000016.1 GCA_009704555.1 Actinomycetota bacterium
CCACTGCTGCCTCCCGTAGGAGTCTGGGCCGTGTCTCAGTCCCAGTGTGGCCGGTCGCCCTCTCAGGCCGGCTACCCGTCGTCGCCTTGGTGAGCCATTACCTCACCAACAAGCTGATAGGCCGCGAGACCATCCATCATCGAAATTCTTTCCCAGCGCAGCGATGCCGCCGCGATGGAGTATCCAGTATTAGCACCGGTTTCCCGGTGTTATCCCAGAATGATGGGCAGGTTTCTCACGTGTTCCTCACCCGTTCGCCACTAATCCATTCCCGAAGGAACTTCATCGTTCGACTTGCATGTGTTAAGCACGCCGCCAGCGTTCGTCCTGAGCCAGGATCAAACTCTCCATTGAATTTTGATTCAACGAATCGTTGACTCCGGCGAAAGACATAAACAACTGTCGTTTATTTGTCTTTGACCAATAGATTTTTTACAAAGGTATCAACGGGTACGACATTGCTGTCATACCTCATTGAGGTAATTGGCATTGACTTTGTGGCACGCTGTTGAGTTCTCAAGTTACGGCTGCGCACTTCAATCGAGCTTTCGCTCTCTTTTAGGGCGACTTCCTAACCTACGCCATCAAGCACCTCCGGACAAACTGCGCGAGAGCGCACTCCACCCGGTGAAGGAGACCTGAAGTCTTGGAGGAAGAACCGCTATCCGGCCACCCGATCAAAATTCGATCGAAACTGTCCGTTCCATAGCGAGGGGTGAACTATAGGGCTCCCTCCAAAGGGGGTCAAATCGGGCATCCCACTCAAGACGCTGAAGCCCCTTTGAAGGTAAAAACCTTCAAATAAAGGCGAAATCAAGCTTTTTTCACTACCGCCATCAAATCGCGCTTGCCCTTGCGAAGCAGGGCCGCCTCGCCATGGAGGAGGTCGGCGCCCTTGATCAGGGTCGCCTCATCGCTCACTTTCACGTTGTTTATATAGGCACCACCCTCTTTGATGATCCTTCGTGCGGCTGACTTGGAGTCCACTAGGGCTGCCGAAGCCATCGCATCTATCACCGAAATCTCGTCACCGGAAGCCATCTCGATACGAGGTAGCTCAGCGATCGCACCAAGCAAAGTCTCACGATCGAGATCGCGAATCTCACTCTGACCGAAGAGTGCGCGAGATGCCTCCTCAACCTTACGAGCCGTCTCTTCACCATGAATATAGCCAGTCACCTCTTGTGCCAAAGCACGATGTGCTGAACGCGCTCCAGGATTCGATTGATGTTCTGCGAAGAGCGCGCTCAGCTCCTCATGTGATTTGAAAGAGAAGGTCTTGAGCAAAGTGATCACATCGCGATCGTCGCTGTTGAGGAAGAACTGGAAGAAGGCATAAGGGGAAGTCATCTCTGGGTCCAACCAGATGGAACCTCCGGCAGTCTTTCCGAACTTCGAACCATCAGCCTTTGTCAGGAGCGGAATCGTCAAGGCGTGGACGCTCTTACTTTCGACTCGACGAATGAGATCTACACCAGCGACGATGTTGCCCCATTGATCACTACCGCCGATCTGAAGGACGCACCCGAGGCGACGGAATAATTCGAGGTAGTCATAAGCCTGCATCACCTGATACGAAAACTCGGTGTAGGAGATACCACCTGACTCCAAACGCGACGCGACCGAGTCTCGAGCAAGCATTTGATTGACGCTGAAATGTTTGCCGATATCGCGCAGGAAGTGAATGGCAGAGAGCCCAGCGGTCCAATCGAGGTTATTGGCCATCACCGCCTTGTTCGATCCCGCATGAAAATCCAGGAATCCAGAGAGTTGCCCCTTGATTCGCTCGACCCAGGCCGCAACCACATCCTCTTCGTTGAGGGTTCGCTCCTGATTCCTCCCACTTGGGTCTCCGACCAAGCCAGTGGCGCCGCCGACGAGGGGTATGGGTCGATGTCCCGCCAATTGGAAGCGCTTGAGGACGACGAGCGCCACAAGGTTGCCGATGTGAAGACTTGGTGCAGTCGGATCGAAACCGAGGTAGAGCGAGATCGGACCCCTGGCCATATCCGCCGCGAGGGCATCGATATCGGTGCTCTGCGCGATCGAATCGCGCCACTTCAGATCCTCAAGAAGGTTCACTGGCCGAGCACCTCATCCATCTGCTTTCGCCACTTCCCCAGTTGCGATCGCTGGAGTGCGAGTCTTCCACGAACTCTAGAGATCGCCGCAGAAACACTCGCTGGTGATGTTCCCATGACCGAAGTTCGCGATCTGACAGCCCCCTCGGCTGAAAGAAGAGGAATGAGGTCGGCACCGAAAAGTGGATGCACGCTTGAAAAATCATCAAGTGAAAGTGACTCTAGACCGACGGATCTGCTCTCGGCGAGACGAACCGCCTGACCCGTCACCTCATGTGCCTCTGCGAAGGGCATACCTTTCCGAACCAAATAATCAGCTACCTCTGTCGCCAATGCGAAGCCAGCAATGGCGCCGTCAGATATTCGCTCAATTTGGAACTTGGCGGTGGTGATCATGCCAGTGACTGCAGGGAGTAAGAGTGAGAGCGTGTCGATGGAGTCGAAGATCGGCTCCTTGTCCTCTTGAAGATCTCGGTTGTAGGCGAATGGAAGTCCCTTGAGGACGGTCATCACGGCGACCAGATTTCCCAAGAGTCTTCCCGACTTACCCCTCGCGAGCTCGGCAACATCAGGATTGCGCTTCTGCGGCATGATCGACGACCCTGTCGAATAGGCATCGTCTACCTTGACCCAACCAAACTCACTGCTTGCAAAGAGGGTGAATTCCTCACCTATTCGCGAGATGTGAGTCCCCAGGAGGGCTAGGACGAATAAGGCCTCCACTACGAAGTCCCGATCGCTGACCGCATCGATGCTGTTATCTACAGTTCCTTCAAATCCCAAGTGGCGGGCACTCTCTTCGGGATCAAGCACCAAGGGTGAACCAGCTAGTGCGGCAGATCCGAGGGGTGAAAGCATCGCCCTGCGACGCCAATCTGCCAAGCGGTCAAGATCACGCTCCAGGGCGAACGCATGCTTGGCCAATTCCTGTCCGAAGCTGATCGGTTGTGCATGCTGCAAGTGGGTGAAACCCGGGGCGACCACTTCCACGTACTTCTCACCTTGCGTCAATAGCGCCACTGCGAGGTCATCGATCAACAAGGCAAGATCCGTAAGCGTATCGAGCAGATAGAGCTTCAGATCGGTGACGACTTGGTCGTTGCGACTTCTACCAGCACGCAATGAGCCACCGACTGTTCCGAGGCGCCCAACCAAGGCGCGTTCCAGCGCGCTATGGACATCCTCGTCCTCATCGTTAGGAGTGAAACGCCCAGCAATCACATCGGCAAGGAGTGAACGAATCCCCTGCTCCAATTGCATCGAGATCTCTTCGGTGACGACCCCGGCACGCCCTAGTGCGCGAAGGTGCGCCAAGGATGAGGCCAGGTCGTAGGGAGCAAGGCGCCAATCGAAATCAACACTTCGCGAGAGATTGAATACCGTCTCGGCGGGCGAGGAAGAGAATCGAGCACCCCAGAGCGCCATCACTCCCCCTTCCATTCGCTGTGTTTTCGATCTCGTCCCTGCAATGGCAATTCTCTCATTCGCAATGTCGAGAAGCTCGGAGATTCATCGCTCATCTCGTACTGCGCTTTCGAGCCTTAGCGCCAGAGCGACCCACCGACTCGCCTGCGACGATGCCCTTCAACCGATCCTTGATGCCCCGAGTCGATGCATCCTTGGCGCAGGCAATGAAGATGGTGTCATCGCCCGCGATCGTCCCTACGATTCCATCAACCTTGGTGCGATCGATTCGACCCGCGATCAGCTGCGCTGCACCTGGCGGAGTCTTGATGACAAGAAGTCGTTGCGATTCGTTGATCGCCAAAGTCAGATCATCGATGAGGCCCCGTCCCGGCTCGGGTATGGAATAGATGACCCGTCCGTCGTCTCCTTTTCCTCTCACAGCACCCAACTCCTCGAGGTCTCTACTAGCTGTTGCCTGAGTGACCCGAAATCCCGCTTTCGACAGGATTCGGACGACATCCTGTTGCGATCTGACCTTGCCTTGGGAGAGCGCTTCGAAGATGATCCCCTGTCTCACTCTGCGATCCAGACGTGTCATGGACGCACCCCAGAACGATTCTTGAACAGCGCCTGGACGATCCTGCTGAAGACTTCAACGAATCTGGTTATCTCCTTCTTCGACACGATCAATGGTGGCGCCAAGCGAATGACGGAATCGGTCGCCGCATTGACCAGAATTCCATTCTCTTGCAGCTTTGCAGCTAATTCTTTGGCCCTTGGCTCTGATAGGACGATCCCGATCAAGAGACCACCACCACGGACATCCGCAATCATCGGCAGCTCAATGACCGCCTCTTTGAGCATCTCGTGCAACGCGATGGCCCTCTCCATCAACTGATCCTTCTCAATCACATCAATCACCACATTCGCTGCAGCGGCTACGATCGGGTTGCCACCGAAGGTGCTCCCATGTTGTCCCGGTGAGAATTGTGGAGCGGTAGAGGTTGCGATCATCGCTCCCATGGGAAGTCCTCCGCCAAGTGCCTTAGCCAAGGTGATGATTTCAGGGCGGACGCCTTCATCTTCATATCCAAACCAAGAGCCAGTTCTTCCCATACCGGTCTGCACCGCATCTACGGCAAAGAGCGCACCACATGAGCGTGAGATCTCCGCGACGCCTTGAAGGAAACCTGGCTCCGGAACCACGACTCCGTTCTCCCCTTGGATTGGTTCCACGATCACCATGGCGGTACGCCGCGAGACGGCTCGCCGCAATCCTTTGAGGTCGTCAAAGTCAACGAATCGAATGCCACTCATCAAAGGTAAGAATGGTGTGCGCTTAGACTGCTGACCGGTGATTGAAAGCGCCCCGAGAGTCCTCCCGTGGAAGGCGCCACGCATAGCGATGATCTCCTTCCGACCAGTCAACCGAGAGAGTTTGATTGCAGCCTCATTGGCTTCAGCACCTGAATTACAGAAGAAGACACGAGACTCAGAGTCCCCCACCATTTCGCGAAGCCTGCTGGCCAGTCGGATGTTCTCGGGATGTGCGTAGAGATTCGATATGTGAGAGACCTTCCCGATCTGCTCTCTCACCGCAGCGATGATTTTCGGATGCGCTGCACCAAGCGCGTTAGTGGCGATGCCGGATAGGAAGTCAAGGTAGGTCTTCCCATCCGCATCCTTGAGATAAGCGCCCTTGCCGGAGACAATCGCTATCTCAGGTGTCGAATAGCTTGTAGCGATCGATGCAAGGAAATCAGAGCGAAGGGACTCATTGCCAGTTTTTCTTGCCCTAGCCATGGACGACCTCAGTCCCTACTGCTCCTCCGGCAAGGAGAGTCGAGAGCGCTTTGCCATCACGACCATCGATCACCGATGCACACTCTGCGCCTAGCTCGAGCGCAGTGATCACAGCTTCTACCTTGGGAATCATCCCCGAGGCCAATGAGGGAAGCATCTGGCGCAACTCCGATACTGACGTCTTCGCCATGAGCGAATCCTCATCAGGGAAGTTGCGGTAGATGCCCGGTACATCTGTCATGAAGATCGCTCGCTTGGCATGAAACGCTCCTGCTAAAGCACCCGCAGCGAGATCTGCATTCACATTGAATCCCAGACCGTTCTCATCACTGCTGACAGAGGAGACGACGGGCAGGAATCCTCGGTCCAAGAGAGCCTCAAGCACGTCCTTATTGACTCGAATGACCTCGCCGACCTGACCAAGGTCCTTTCCCGATGGTGAGAACTTCTTTGTCACATCGAAGAGAGCACCATCGCTTCCACTCACTCCTACTGCTGGAATCTTTGCGCCTCTCAACGTTCGGACAAGGCTTTGTTGGACGCGTCCAGCTAGCACCATCTCTACGATCTCGAAGGCCTTGCTGTCTGTGACTCGGTAACCATCGATCACGACTTTCGACTGACCATGGATCGCCAGCTCCTCGTCGATCTGAGGCCCACCGCCGTGGACAATGATGATTCGAGGATCATCCTTGAACGCCCCTTGGATCGCATCGATCCAATCGTTATTCGACGAGGCAGCCAGGGCATTTCCACCGAGCTTGATGACGATCATGTCGAATACGCCGAATTCTCATGGACGTACATCGCAGAGAGGTCATTCGTCCACACTGTTGCTTCGTGAGATCCGCATTTGAGGTCGATCTCAATCACGACCTCCTTTGGGCTCATATCCACTAAGTGGCGTGACTCTCCGGGTGCGCTTGAGCGACAGACCTTGATGCCATTGATCGAGACATCGATATCAAGTGGATTGAGGGTGGCGTTCGTCGTTCCGATGGCGGCAAGGATCCTTCCCCAATTGGGATCTTCACCAGTGATCGCACACTTGAGCAAGTTGTTCCTGGCAACAGCACGACCGACCTCCACTGCGTCATCCTCTGAGGATGAGCCGGTGACGTGGATTTGAACGACTTTGGTATGCCCCTCAGCATCAGAGATCAGACCTACTGCCAAGGCGCGACAAACTTCAGTGAGACCGGCTTGGAACTCCTCATTCGAGGGAGTTCTCTTTGATTCCCCTGAGGACATCAACAAGACCGTGTCGTTCGTCGACATGCACCCGTCAGAGTCGATTCGATCGAAAGTCTTCTTGGTGCTCTCTCGTAGTGCGCCATCCATTGCATTGGCGCCGATCGATGCATCTGTCATCAGTACGACCAACATCGTCGCAAGGGAAGGAGCGAGCATCCCGGCGCCCTTAGCTACGCCAACAATTCGCCAACCTTGACCCTCGTAGGAAGCTATCTTCGGAACGCTGTCAGTCGTCATGATCGCTCTAGCGACACCTTCGACTTCGCCGGCTCGGAGCGCATCACAAGCCGATGCGATTCCTTTCTCGATTAGATCCATCGGAAGCCGCTCACCGATGAGTCCTGTCGAACAGACGAAGACATCACTGGCAGAGATTTCGAGTTCGGTTGCTACAACCTCTGCTGATCGGTGGGTATCGGCAAAGCCATCTGGCCCAGTGCAGGCGTTTGCGCCACCACTATTGAGAAGGGTTGCCCTGACCGTGCCATCTTTGATGATCTCCGCCGACCAGAGCACCGGCGCGGCCTTGATCTGATTCTTCGTGAATACCGCTGCTGCTAACGGCGAGATGCCATCATTGACAATCAGAGCGAGATCGCTTGCACCCGACGATTTCAAACCAGCGACAACCCCTGCGCCACGAAATCCTGCTGGAAACTCAATCATGCGCCTATTCCGCTCACATTCAGCCCCAGGTCCTCATCGAGACCTGCGATCAGATTGGCATTCTGGAGAGCCTGTCCCGCTGCTCCCTTACCCAGGTTGTCGATGGCGACAGAAGCGATCCATCGAGAGGTATGAGTATCAAGCGCGATGCGGACGTGAACGTGGTTGCTGCCATTGACCGAAGAGGTTCGCGGCATCTCATCCTCAAGAAGGTGGATGAATCTCTCGCCCTGGTAGTAGTCGGTGAATAGCTGAGTCAGTTCTGCAAGATCCTTCACTTTCGTTCGAGAGGTGATTGTGGTCAGGATGCCACGCGGCATGGGAGCCAAGATGGGCGTGAAGGAGATGCGGACACTCTTCGATGCGGCGCTTCGAGAGAGCGCTTCCTCTATCTCCGGGGTGTGTTGATGAATCCCACCGAACTTATATGAGGAGAGCGAACCCATCACTTCACTGCCAAGGAGGTTGACCTTCGCCGTACGTCCTGCTCCGGTGGTTCCTGATGCGGCGACAACGGTTATATCCTCAAGATCGATGACGCCGGCAGCGACGAATGGCGCGGCTCCGATGATGATCGATGTGGCATAGCAACCAGGATTCGCGATTCGCTGGGAGCCCTTGATCCTCTCGCGTGATCCCTTCAATTCTGGCAAGCCGTAGACCCAGGTCCCAGCGTGCTCACCGCCGTAGTAATGAGCCCACGAGAGAGCGCTCTCCAAACGGTAATCGGCGCCAAGGTCTACGACCTTCACGCCCTCTCGTAATCCTTGGGCAAGCCCTGCCGATTGACCATGGGGCAAGGCGAGGAAGAGAAGATCCATCTCATTGGCTCGATCGATTGAGGTCTCCTCGAAACGACGACCTTTGAGATGGGTCAGATGTGGGTGAAGTGATGTGACCTCAACCCCTGCATTGCTACCAGCGGCGATGTATTCCGAATGGAAATCTGGGTGCGTCGACAGATAGCGGAGCACTTCCCCACCGCTATATCCACTGGCTCCGATGATCCCTACGCGCATCACAGAAGGATAGAGCAAATGTATAAGTATGCAAAATCATGCATATTTATGCATGATTATACAGGACTAGCCCCGAAGTTCCGCGCCCGTCTGAGCCGCTGCGGTCGCGATGGCACGATTCCGAACTTCCGAGATCTCAGTGGAGGTGAGCGTTCGATCCGCAGCCCTCAAAGTGAGCGTGAAGGCGAGCGAGATCTTCCCCGGGGCGAACTTCTCATATCGATCGAAGAGCTCGATGCTCTCCAAGAGCTCCCCGGCCCCTTCTTTGAGAGCCTCTCTGACCTGCTCCGCTGAAACACTCGCATCTACGACCAATGCGACATCTTGGATCGCTGGTGGCATCGTGGCTAACTTTCCGGGCTTCACGAGCTCGCCGCCCGGAATGAGATCAAGGATCACCGCGAATGCCACAGAGCGCGCTGGCAATCCAAGAAGCTCTATCACTCGAGGATGAAGTTCTCCAGCATGCGCCACCGCCGTATTCCCCACTCGTAACTCCGCACACCGTCCAGGATGCCATGGAGCAAGATCGGAGGAGATGATCTCAACTGAAGAACCAAGTAGACCGATGACTTCAGCAGCCATGGAAACTGCGTCCACCCACGTACCTTCACGCCCTCTTCCCCACCACCCACTCTTCTCCATCTCCCCAGCGATGACTCCAGCGAGCATCGTGGGTTGATTCGGTACAGCAGAGAGAAGTACCGAGACATCTTCGTCGCTCGGACGGGAACCAGTCGCTATGAGCGAGGTCAAAGCGACCTTCTCTGGCGCTCGGAAGATCCGACCTACTTCGAAGATCGCGACCTGCCCATTGCCCCGATTGATGTTCCTCACCGCAGTTGGAAGCAGACTCTGAAGGATGTGAGTGCGCATCACTGGGAACTCATCGCTCAAAGGGTTGGCGATCTTGAAAGATCTCGCTCGAGCCCCTTCGAAACCAAGCTCTTCGATCAATCTTTGCGAGGTGAAGGGATAGTTCTGCGTCTCGGCGAAGCCCCGTGAGGCAAGGAAGTCGACGACAAGACGTCTACGCTTCCTTGAGTCGGGCTCACTCGCTGAACCCTGACTTTGCACCTTTGCCTTCGCTACCGGTAGTCGTAACGGAATCACGTCATATCCATGGATACGTGCCAACTCTTCGGCGAAGTCAGCGTCCGTGTTCAGATCCGGTCGCCACGACGGGACTACAACCGTGAAGAGGTTTCCTTTAGCAGTCGATTGGCAGCCAATCCGTTCCAACATCGATGACATCTCATCGGATGAATACTCTCTACCAAGGATCGCATTGAGGCGCCTCAGATCAACTTCGATCGAGCGGGCAGCTCCCAGCTCACCATCATGCGAAGTCCCGACGTAGCTGGCACCAGCGTGCTGGACCAGGAGTTCGAGCGCTCTCATGGATGCGATCTCAGCCATCGCTGGATCAACAAAACGTTCGAACCGACGCGAAGCCTCAGTCGAAAGACGGTGACGACGAGAGTTTCGCGCGACTAGGTCGGAGTGGAAGTGGGC
>WLDY01000017.1 GCA_009704555.1 Actinomycetota bacterium
GATTACCTAACACTTCCGGCACAACAAGGGGCGATGGAGTCAGGCATCGATGCCGCGGAGGAGATCGCCGCGAGACTTTGAGGGACTACTTGACGAGTTCAGTCAGCGCCGAAGGCAACTGCGGAAAGTCGAATTGGAATCCAGAGTCCACGAGGCGTTGCGGTATCACGCGCTTGCTGCCGAGGATCTCAGTCGAGAAGCCACCGAGCGCAACCTTGAGCGCTATGGCTGGAGCCGGAAAGAGAGCCGGACGGCGAAGTGCGCGTGCGAGTGCAGCGGTGAATTCACTATTGGTCACCGGATTGGGTGATGTCAGATTGACGGGTCCCTCGATCTCCTTCTCAAGAAGGTAAGAGATGGCTTTGATCTCATCATGGAGAGTGATCCAGGACCACCACTGCTTGCCATTACCAAGTCGACCGCCAAGACCCATCTTGAAGAGCGGCATCATCCGTCCAAGTGCGCCACCAGTGGGATCAAGGACTAGACCGGTACGGATCTTCACGGTACGCACGGATGTCACAGCATCAGCGGCCGCTTCCCACTCTTTACAGACAGAGGCGAGGAAGTCGTCTCCTGCTCGATCACTCTCGGTCACAGCGCGATTGCCCGTCTCGCCGTACCAACCGATCGCTGAACTTGAGATGAATACGCTCGGTTTGAGCTTCTCTACCGCTGCTGCGATGGTCGTAGTTCCGAAGAGACGTGAATTGAGGATTTGCGCTTTGTACTTCTTGCTCCAGCGCTTGTCACCTACTCCAGCGCCAGCAAGATGGATGATCGCATCGACACCTTCGAGCGGAGCGAGATCGACTGTGCCACTCACTGGATCCCACGCAACCTCATCGGGCGCAACGGGCTTGCGGCGAACGAGTCGCTGCACAGTGTGACCTTCTGACTTGAGATGTCCCACCAGGGCCGCACCGATCAACCCGGATGATCCGGTGATCGCGACTCGCTGTGGAAGTGCCAAGACTCTCTCCTTATTACGTTTCGGGCTTACGTTTCGGGCTTACGTTTCGGGCTTACGAAAGTCCTAGGTCAGATTCGAAACGACCACCTTCGAGTCGTTCCTTCAGCGTCGAGAGGAAACGTGCCGCATCGGCGCCGTCGACGATTCGATGGTCGTAGGAGAGGGCGAGGTAGACCATGGATCGGATTGCGATCGTCTCGCTGCCATCGTTTCCTTGGATCACCATCGGACGCTTGACGATTGATCCCACGCCCAAGATCGCAACCTGTGGTTGATTGATGATCGGAGTGTCGAAGAGTGCGCCGCGACTGCCGGTATTGGTGATGGTGAAGGTTCCGCCACCTAGTTCATCCGGCGAGATCTTGTTCTCTCTCGTCCTTGCTGCAACATCTGCGATCTTTCGTGCGATCGCTCCCATATTGAGGTCTCCCGCGTCGCGGATGACCGGGACGAGAAGTCCTCTGTCGGTATCCACTGCGATACCAAGGTGCTCGGCACCGTGATAGATGATCTCCTCGCCTTCAACCGAAGAGTTGACCACTGGGTGTTGCTTGAGCGCCTCGCAAGTTGCAACCGCGAAGAACGGCAAGAAGCTGAGCTTCACTCCCTCACGAGACTCGAAGGCACCTTTGGCACGGTTCCTCAGTCGATCGATCGCAGTGACATCTACTTCGACGACAGTGGTGAGTTGAGCAGAGACTTGAAGCGATTCCACCATGCGCGCTGCGATCACCTTACGAAGACGTGACATCGGCACGCGAGTTCCTCGAAGTGGCGACGGTGTCACGGCTACCGCTGGAGCCTGTGATGAGACGTACGAAACTGAAACCGGCGCAGCTGTCGCTGTCGCTCGTGGGGCTGCCGCCGCAGTGACATCTTCTTTGCGAATCCTGCCCCCAACGCCACTTCCACGAACAGTCGAAAGATTGACGCCAAGTTCTTGCGCCAACTTTCGGACGATCGGAGTCACATAAGCATCGTCGCTGCGAGTAATCGGAGTTGCTGCCACCGGAGTTGGAGCAACTGGAGCTGGTGCGGGAGTTGCAACAGGTGTCGGAGCTGCTACGGGGGCGGGTGCTGGCGTTGGCGTTGGAGCTGGCTTTGGTGCAGGTGCGCTCACTGGTGTTGCACCGGTGGCGCCGATGGAAGCAAGCCTTGCTCCTACAGGAACGGTTTGATCGACATTGACATCAATCGAGAGTAATACTCCAGCGACAGGAGAAGGAATCTCGGTATCGACTTTGTCAGTGGAGACTTCAAGGAGTGGCTCATCGACTGCGACGTTCTCTCCTACGGATTTGAGCCATCGAGTAACCGTACCTTCGGTTACGGACTCACCAAGTGCTGGCATCGAGACGATGGTCGCGGTGGTGGTGGCGCCAGAATTGGAAGCGACGGGCGCAGGGGTTGGCGTTGCTGCAGGTGACGAAAGAGGAGTCGCTGGGGGAGTTGGGGCCGGCGGCGTTGCCACCACTGCTGGCTTGGGCGTGCTCTCTGCTGGCACTGAAGGTGTGGCAGTAGCGCTCCCATCGTCGATGACAGCTAGTTCAGCACCCACAGCCACCGTTTGATCGACGGCGACAACGATCTTGGCAAGCTTCCCAGCAGCAGGAGAGGGGATCTCGGTATCGACTTTGTCGGTGGAGACTTCGAGCAATGGTTCGTCTAGTGCGACGACATCACCCTCATTCTTCAACCACCGTGTGACCGTGCCCTCAGTGACGCTCTCACCGAGCGCTGGCATCTTTACCGAGAATGACATCTCACTCCTTCGAATCCCGCACGTACTCTAGTCCTGGCCATCTAGATCACCCGAATCATCCGTGTGCGTGAAGCGGTTTGCCGGCAAGAGCCAGATGCGCCTCGCCCATCGCCTCTGAGAGCGTGGGGTGGGCATGGATGAACTGTGCGACATCGTTCGCATCGGCCTCCCAATTGAAGATCAGTTGAGCCTCGGCGAGCAGTTCGCCGACACGAGAGCCGACCATGTGGATGCCAAGAATCGGTCCATTCTTCGCGGCGACGAGTTTGACTGAACCTGCCGTCTTGAGGATTTGCGCTTTGCCGTTGCCAGCAAGATCGTAATTGAGTTCGACCACATCATGACCACGCTCTTTGGCTTGTGCTGTTGTAAGCCCCACTGATGCCACCTCAGGCTCCGAGTAAGTGACGCGGGGGACTCCGTCGTAATTGATGGCACGGGGATTCAACCCTGCCATCTCTTCAGCGACCATGATCCCTTCGGCAAAGCCGACGTGTGCTAGCTGAAGAGTTGGAATGAGATCACCAACAGCCCAGATACCAGCGACATTGGTTCTGCACTTCTCGTCGACCAAGACGTAGCCACGGTCCATCGCGATGCCTTGCTCTTCGTAGCCAAGCCCTTGCGACACCGGACCTCGACCGACTGCAACGAGGAGAAGGTCTGCGCTATGCGTCGCACCGTTCTCCAGGGTGACAGTCACGGAATTTGAATCCACCTTCGCGCCCGTGAAACGGACACCGACTTCGAACTTGATCCCTCGCTTACGAAAGGCGCGCTCGAGTTGTTTGCTCGAACTCTCATCTTCCAAGGCGATCAACCGGGGGAGAGCTTCGATGATGGTCACTTCTGATCCAAAGGACTTCCAAACAGATGCGAACTCGCATCCGATGACGCCGCCGCCGAGGACGATGACACTCTTCGGGACATAGTCCATATTCATCGCATGATCCGAGGTGACGATTCGCTTTCCATCGATCTCAAGCCCTGGCAAGGTCTTCGGATATGAACCAGTTGCCAGCAGGATGTTCTTGCCCTGATATCGGACACCAGCGACCTCGACTGCATTAGCGGAGACGAGACGTCCCTCGCCTTCGACATAGGTGACATTGCGAGACTTCACCAGACCTTGGAGACCCTTGTGGAGTTTTGAGATGACGCCATCTTTGTAGGCGTTGACGCCCGCCATGTCCATGGCGTGGAACTCCGCCTTTACGCCAAAGGCGTGGGCCTCTCGAGCGTTGTCTGCGATCTCGCCTGCGTGCAAGAGAGCTTTTGTTGGGATGCAGCCTCGGTGAAGACAGGTGCCTCCCAGCTTGTCGCGCTCGATGAGAGCAACTTTCAATCCGAGTTGTGACGCTCTCAACGCGGCGGCATAACCACCGGATCCGCCACCTAAGACAACGAGATCAAAGTCCAATTCCATGCACCCCTGATTCGAATCGAAAGACGCTTTGCGCCGGTAATTCTGCCAGCCTTATGCGGTTGCGGTCTCCTCGGCTAAGGCGACGAGAGAGTGAACTGCGACTCCTGTACCGCCTACGGGCGTGTACCCGTGCGCCTTGCCGTCGTTGAAGGCCGGGCCCGCGATATCGAGATGGAGCCATGGCAGATCAGGCGATACGAACTCACGGAGGAAGAGACCTGCGACCAACATGCCTCCCATGCGATCTCCGATATTTGCCATGTCGGCGACAGGTGAATCCAAGGATGCGCGAAGTTCCTCCGGAAGTGGCATCGGCCAGAATTGCTCGCCGGTCCTCTTTGTCACATCGAGGAAGGTGCGACGGAAATCATCGTTGTTGGTCATCACCGCAGAGGTGCGAGATCCAAGCGCGACGATCTGCGCGCCTGTGAGGGTTGCGACATCGACGATGCCATCTAGTCCGCCCTCCTTCTTTCCAACTTCAGCTGCACGTACCAACGCATCAGCGAGGATCAGACGCCCCTCAGCATCAGGATTCAAAACTTCGATCGTCTTTCCACCGTAGATGGTGATGATGTCCGAAGGACGGGTAGCAGTGTCACTGACCATGTTCTCTGCCAACGGAGCCCAGGCGTCGATCGCAACCGAGACCTTGAGTTTGGCGATTGCGATGATCGCGGCAGTGACGGCAGCAGCGCCACTCATATCCGACTTCATCGCCTCCATCCCTTGCGCGGGTTTGAGGGCGAGTCCGCCGGTATCGAAAGTAATTCCCTTACCGACGAAGGCCAAGCGCTTCACATTCTTCTTCGCGCTCTTAGGCCGGTAGGAGATATGAAGGAGTCGCGGTTGATTGGCAGAGCCTTGTCCGACAGCGGTGATGCCGCCATAGCCCTTCGTCTTGAGTTGGTTGTGTTCGAGTACCTCAACCTTCAGACCGGCCTTGATGGCCTCTGACTTGAGACGCTTTGCGAAGGAGTCGGGTGTGAGGTGACTTGGCGGTGTATTGATCAGATCACGAGTGAGATGCACTTGATCCGCGATCACCTTCGCCCGATCGAGCAAACCTTGGAGCTCTTTACTCTTCGCTTTGACGGTGAAGAGTTCGATCTGTGCGAGCGGTGCTTTCTTATCCTTCAAGGTCGAACCGCGGAATTCATGGAATCCGTATGCGCCAAAGAGGGCGCCTTCCGCGATTGCAGCCAAGTCATGGAGTGAGTCGTATGGGAGGGAAAAAGTCGCACTCTTGTGTCCATCGAGTGAGCGTGCTGCTGCCCCTGCTGCTCGTCGAAGAATTTCAGCGGAATAGCGAGCAGAGTTCTCACGCTTGCCGAGTCCGGTCAACACAAGAAGTCGATAACCATCTGCAGGAAGTTTGATCACCTCATCGGCAGCGCCTGTGGCTCCCATATCGTTGAGAGCCTCGAGGAGTCCGCGCGTGTCAATTGCCATGTCACCGGACTCGATGTGGAGTCGATTGCCTGACTTGCCAGACCCCTGGCTTCGGCTCAAACCAACAACCAGGATCTCCGCAGAGACCTTCTTATCGGTTGCTTTCACAGTCGCCATGGGCGCTCCTCCACTGTCAGGGCAAAAGATGACCGACATTCCTGCCGGGTAGCAAGGCTACCTGCCGGCTAGCTTCAATTCACCTCGGCTAATCGAGCCGACTCAATTGGGATCACTGATGGATGCTACGGCGCCGATTTCAATGCTCTCTTGTAACCCTTGGGGCAACGAGGACTTGTACCTGTCACCTTCTTCGTGACCCCGCCCTTGATGCAAGAGATGGTCTTCTTTGCAGGCTTGGCGGGCGCCACTTCAGTTGATTTAGGTTCCGAAGGAGTATTGCTCGATGGTGCCGCTTTGGTCGATTGCACTAACTTGATGTTGATCGTCTTCTCACTGTAGGTGAATCCTGCCGCGCTGAGGCGGAGCCAGCCACCTCGCTCGGAGATGATGGTAGAGGCGATGTTCTCAGTTCCAGCCGCGCCAGTGACAGACACGACCGCAGATAAAGGTGCATCACTGAACCCGTAGAGGCAGCGGGCGGCGTCACTGCGAATGATCAGATCGTAGGTACCCGTGTTTGGGGTCTTCCCATCTGCAGAGTGATGGAACCCAGCAACCCTGTAGCTCAGTGTCTCTTCTTGGAATCTGGGTGCGGAGCCTTCATAACCCATGGCGTTTGTGGAGACGATGCCGACGACTCGGGTCTTGTCGCTTAGGCAAGGATTGTTCGATTCCCAATTAGTGGAATTGATCGTCCAATATTGCTTTGCATATGCGGTCGTGTCGTTTACAAGAGGACGGAAGTAATCCAAGTACGCGAAGATCTCTGGCATGCCAGGCTCGACGAAGTGCACACCCTTGAGAGCTTGCTTGAACTCTTTCTCGCGATCAGTCAATTCGGCGACCTGTCGCGTGAAGGCGAAAACTGGCACCGTTACGGGTTTCCCTGCAACTGTCAGGCGGTTGTTTGTCGCACTGAATCTGTCGAGTTGAACGTCAGGGGAGGCCAACCTTGCCTTGTACCAACCATTGGCTTTGTTGGTGACTCGTACCGTAATTTGGTAAGTCAGCCCCTCAGGAAACTCGTATTGGATACCCGCTGAGGTGTCGCTCGACCAGAGTGCTGACCAAGATGGAGCCTCTACGCGAAAGGGCCTGATTGAGAGACGTACTCCTTGGATATAGAACTTCTTCTCCTGTGGGTCGTAACCCATGTTGTACTTGTAATAGACGAAGTACTTGAGTGGAGCCGCTTGCCCATCTCGTACCTCCTCCCAGATCGACGGATGTATGCCCTCTGGCAGATTCATGGATGGGTCTGCCGGGAAGGGTTCTCCGTCTCTTTCGCGTTGCAGGTAATACTGGGTTGATTGGTAGCGCAGAAATTTGAGCTCCGTGTACTCGCCATCGCCTCTCTTGAGTCGCACGCTTTCGATGCAATCTTCGGATCTCGCATCAGAGCAGACCCCCAACATGATCTGGGCGCCAAAGGGGTAGGGCGTTCTCTGTTCAACTCCTGGCTGAGGAAAGATGCAGTTGGGATCCTTGGTCGAAGAACAGATCACGTCTGGCCATCGACCAAGCTGAGAGAACCCGATTCCTGAATCATCACCCATGGAGAAGACGCGGCCACCCTCCCTATTTGCCTTCTCCGCAAGGTCGGCAGGGAAGAAGGAGCGTTGAGTGAGTTCGTCGTTACTTATTGCGGGCGGAGCCAAGAGAACGAGCACTGCCGAGAGAGCAGCAGAGAGAAAGATCCGCAGTCGCTCCATCACTGCGCCATGTTAGAGATGTCTTCAAGCATTGACCATCAACTCCATCAGCGAAGTTGCTAGACCTTCGGCTAGATTGTCTAGATGGTCGAAGATGGCGGGCACCCGGTAGGACCTCAACTTTCGCCGCTTCATGATTTTCATGTAGCGCGTGGCGCAAAGATGGCTGACTTCGGCGGTTGGCTGATGCCTATCGAGTATCCGCAAGGCAGCGAGACGCTCGCTGGAGGGGTCTTGGCTGAGCATGCGGCAGTCAGGGAGCATGTTGGAATCTTCGATGTCTCCCACCTCGGGAAGATCTCGGTGAGGGGCGATGGCGCGATCACATTCTTGAATTCGATCCTGACCAACGATCTCGAGTCCATCTCTGATTCCGAGGCGCAGTACACAATGCTCTGCGATGAGAGCGGTGGCGTCATCGACGACATGATCGCCTATCGAATCTCGACGAGTGAGGTCTTCCTCATCCCCAATGCCTCCAACTGCGGAAATGTCCATGAGGTCATCGCCTCAAGAGCTCCGGATGGAATCCAAATCGAGAACTGCCATCATGATTTTGGCATCATCGCAGTGCAGGGACCGAAGTCTCGAGAATTGCTTGCCGCGATCGGACTCGATGTTCCGAGCACCCTCGGATACATGTCCTTCCGGCGAATGCCATTCAAGGGAAGCGAGATCATCCTCTGTCGGACCGGCTACACCGGCGAACTTGGATTCGAGTTGGTAGTACCGGTCACATCCGCAGATGGTCAAAGCCTGACCGCAGCGGTCTGGGATTCGCTTGCACAGGCCTTGCCAAAGTTCGCCGGACTTGTCGCCGGACTAGGTGCGCGTGACACGCTTCGCACGGAGATGGGTTACGCCCTACACGGCCACGAACTCTCGCTCGAGATAAATCCCTTGGAAGCGGGAGTGGGATGGGCAATCTCCCTTGCCAAGCCCTCTTGGTTGGGGCGTGATGCCTTGCAGAAGATCAAGGAACGCGGTGTAGAGAGGAAGGCAGTGGCGCTGCTTGCAAAGGATCGCACGATTCCACGAGCAGGCATGCCGGTCACTCTCGATGGAGTCGTCGTTGGCGTCGTGACGAGTGGGACCTTCTCTCCTTCGATCAAGAAGGGCATCGCCCTTGCTCTCGTGCGCCCCGATATCGTCAAGGGGACATCACTGACGATCGATGTTCGTGGACGTATCGGCGAATATGAGGTGGTCAGAGCGCCTTTTGTGCCTTCGCACGTTCGCTGAGATCGTCGAGGAATACGACTCTTTTCTGTGCGCGCCGAAGCGCATTGAGTATCGGTGCGCCAGTGATGGCAATGAGGGTCGCGGTCAAGATCGATCGCGGAATATCCCATGCCATCGCGGTGAGGAAGTGGAATCTGACGAAACGAGTGAGGTTCTCTTCCACGCCTGCTCCTGGGACGAACGAGATCGCAGTCTCTGTTCCAAGTAACCATGGCCAAAGTTGAAGATCCATGAGGAAACCGAAGGACATTCCGGCAACGAGAGCGATCACCATCAACATCGCGATCTCTAGTCGACCTCGGAGGCGTTGCGGAAGTGATCCCGCCAGCAGACCGATCCAGGATGCGGCCATGATCTGGAAGGGTAACCAGGGTCCGATTCCACCGGTGAGTAGAGCTGAGAGAGCCATCGCAATGGCGCCGAGTGAGAAACCGAAAGTGGCACCGAAGACACGAGCAGCGAGTATGACCAAGAACCACATCGGTTCGATACCTACCGCACCTGCTCCGATCTGTCGCAGCGCCGCCGCTAGAGCCGCAAGAACGGCGAGCAGTGCAAGTGCGCTCATTTCGATCTTTCCGCGATTGATCTCGAGCCCAAGGAAGAAGAGCGCTAGCGGGATGATGAGGAAGAAGACCCAGTAACGATCTTGCGTCATTACCAAGCCGAATGCGCTCTCAGGGAGGTAAAGCGGCCATGTGAAAGCGAGAAGTGACACCAGCGAGACAAGAGCGATACCGATCCGCGCGAGCGGGGAGAATCCCAACAATCCGCGACGGCTAAGCGTTGTCGAGAGCATCCATCACTTCCTTCACGGTCAGCCACTTCTGTGGCGCAAGGATCTTTGTCACCTGTGGCGCGAATGGAAGGCTTGCGGTGAGCACTTCCCTGACATCGCCGTCTGAGACGAGTTCGCCATCTGCGACGAAGAGGACTCGATCGGCAAGCTCAGCGACAAGTTCGACATCGTGTGTTGCTATGAGAATCGATCGC
>WLDY01000018.1 GCA_009704555.1 Actinomycetota bacterium
AGACTGGAACCGGCATCTCCGAAGAGGTCATATTGACCAAGCGACTCCGCTCGCTTCGACTCCACGATCGCATCGAGTGCTTCAAGGTGGATCGCCATCAAGCCTTTTCTCGTCGCGCCGAGTGAATCGAAGGCGCCGCCCTTGATCAATGATTCGATCGTCTTCTTGTTGCAAACCTGCATATCCACCTTTGCGAGGAAGTCAGCGAAGGATCGGAACTGACCTTTCTCTTCGCGGGCTCGCTTGATGGATGCGACGACGTTCTCGCCGATGTTTCTTATCGCAGCGAGACCAAAACGAATGTCATCCCCGTGCGGTGAATAGTCGGCAACAGAGGTATTGACATCTGGCGGAAGCACTTTGATACCCATCCGTCGACACTCATTTAGATAGAGGGCGCTCTTGTCCTTGTCATCGCGAACACTGGTCAATAGCGCTGCCATGTACTCGGTCGGATAGTTGGCCTTGAGGAAGGCGGTCCAATAGGAGACGACGCCATATCCGGCGCTGTGAGCGCGATTGAAGGCGTAATCGGAGAATGGAATCAGGGTCTTCCAGAGCTCCTCAATCGCGTCGGTGGTGAATCCATTGGCGCGCATCCCACTCTCGAAGTGGACATACTCCTTGTCGAGGATGTCCTTGTTCTTCTTTCCCATCGCCTTTCGAAGTAGATCCGCACGACCCAATGAGAAGCCTGCGACCTTCTGTGCGATCGCCATCACCTGCTCTTGATAGACGATCAAGCCATAGGTGTCTCCCAATATCTCAGCTAAGGGCTCTGCCAACTCTGGATGTATCGGCTCGACCTTCTTCCTTCGATTCTTACGGTCGGCATAGTCATTGTGCGCGTTGACGCCCATCGGACCTGGACGGTAGAGCGCGATGACAGCGGAGATGTCCTCGAAGGAATCCGGAGCCATAGAACGAAGGAGCGCACGCATCGGAGCACCATCGAGCTGAAAGACTCCAAGAGTCTCCCCTCGAGCAAGGAGTTCGAAAGTCTTCCGATCATCGAGGTCCGAGGTCGAGAGTGTCACTTCCTCGCCCTTGTTCCGCCTGATATTTGTGAGGCAATCATCGATCACCGAGAGATTGCGCAGGCCGAGGAAATCCATCTTGAGCAGGCCCGTGGCTTCACAGGCACCCATGTCGAACTGGGTGATGATCGCGCCATCAGTATCGCGGCGATGGATCGGGATGACATCGATCAACGGGTCACGGCTGAGGATGACGCCGGCGGCATGTACGCCCCACTGGCGCTTGAGACCCTCGAGACCTCGTGCGGTATCGACGACTTGCTTCGCTTCGGGATCGCTCTCATAGAGCTTGCGAAACTCATTCGCTTCAGAGAAGCGCTCGTCTTCGGTATCGAAGACGCCACTGAGTGAGATGTCCTTGCCCATCACAGAAGGTGGCAGAGCCTTGGTCAGACGATCACCTATCGAGAAGGGCAGACCCAGGACCCGCGTAGCATCCTTGATCGCTTGTTTCGACTTGATCGTTCCGTAGGTGATGATCTGTGCGACCCTATCCTCACCATATTTGTTGGTGGCATAACGGATCATCTCTGCGCGACGACGCTCGTCGAAGTCAAGGTCGATATCGGGCATCGAGATTCGTTCAGGATTGAGGAATCGCTCGAAGAGCAAGCCGTACTTGATCGGATCGAGCGCTGTGATACCGAGCGCATAGGAGACCAAGGATCCGGCGGCCGAACCTCGCCCTGGTCCCACCCAGATCCCATTTTCCTTCGCGTATCTGACCAAGTCAGCAACGACAAGGAAGTAACCAGGAAATCCCATCTTGCACATCACGTCGAGTTCGTAATCGAGACGCTCTTGATACTCGCGTGGGACCTCGCCGGTGATTCGTTCACGTAATCCCTGATTGGCGAGAGAGCGGAGCCACGAGTCTTCACTCTCGCCGGAGGGGACCGGGAAACGTGGCAGGAGATTCTCGCCTTCACGCAAGGACACATCACAACGTTCAGCGATCAAGAGCGTGTTGTCGCATGCCTCTGGAAGGTCCTTGAAGAGAAGTCGCATCTCAGCTGCGCTCTTGAGGTAGAACTGGTCGTTGTCGAACTTGAACCTCTTCGGGTCGGAGAGAATCGAACCAGACTGCACGCAGAGCAAGGCAGCGTGGGCGGAGAAGTCCTCGTTATAGGTGTAGTGAAGGTCGTTGGTAGCCAGGAGCGGTAGGCCGATCTCTTGCGCAAGGCGCAATAGGTCATCGCGTGAGCGCTTCTCTATCTCGATGTCATGGTCCATCAACTCGACATAGAAATTCCCGGGTCCGAAGATCTCAGCAAACTCCGCAGCAGCAGAACGTGCCTCGTTATACGCACCCATTCGGATCCTGGTCTGGATCTCGCCACCGGCGCAACCTGTAGTGCCGATCAGTCCTTGCGAGTATCGCGAAAGGAGGTCACGATCTATACGCGGCTTGTAATAGAAGCCTTCGAGCGATGAGAGCGATGCCAAGCGAAAGAGATTGGCCAGTCCGACATTGTCATAGGCCAACAGAGTCATATGGGTGTATGCGCCACCTGCGGAGACATCGTCCTCGCCACCTTCTGCCCACTTGACTCGCTTCTTCTCGAAACGCGAACCTGGTGCGACGTAGGCCTCCAACCCGATGATGGGTTTCACTCCCTTGGAGTTCATGGTCTTGTAGAAGTCATAGGCGCCGAAGAGATTGCCGTGGTCAGTCATTGCGATCGCAGGCATACCCTGTCGGGAAGTCTCACTCGCAAGATCCTGCAATCTCGCCGCGCCATCAAGCATGGAGTACTCCGTATGCACATGCAGGTGCACGAAGTTCTCGTCGCGTTTCACGTCTTATGCCTTCCTGAACTCAAATCCGACCCAAGGAAATTGCAGTCGACCGAAGAGGGGGCCGAGGATCGATCGTGAGCGTATCTTCACCCACCGATGCTGGTACGCAAGGACTCGATGCTTTCGGCTAGGTCCTTCGGGTAGGCGGCAGTGAAGTGGAGGCGCTCCCCCGTTCGCGGGTGGGTCAATTCGAGTTCCATCGCGTGGAGCCAAGGCCTGCGCATGGAGAGGCTCTCAGCTAGGCGCGGATCTGCGCCATATGTGAGATCTCCGACAAGCGGGTGCTTCAAAGCGGAGAAATGGACTCGGATCTGATGCGTCCTGCCGGTCTCGAGTTCAATGCGGGCCAACGTCACCGCCGGGAAGTACTCCAAGGCTTCGTAATGCGTGACGCTCGCCTTCCCTGACGCGACGACAGCAAAACGGTGATCCTCTTTCGGATGTCGATCGATCGGAGCGTCGATGGTTCCGACCGCTGGATCGAGATGTCCCTGGGCCAGCGCGTGATAGACCTTCTTCACCTCTCGATCCTTGAATTGTGCTTTGAGAGAGCGGTGAGCATCTGATGACTTTGCCACCACCATCACGCCACTCGTTCCGACGTCGAGTCGGTGGACGATGCCTTCGCGTTCATCTGGACCCAGTGATGCCAATTGGATTCCCATCGCACGAAGCGAGCCAGTCACCGTAGGTCCACTCCATCCTGGACTCGGATGTGCCGCCACTCCTACCGGCTTGTCGATCACAACGAGGTCTGCATCTTGGAAGAGGATGGGGATCAGAACATGTTCCTCCTCGATCACCTCTACCGGCGGGAAGTGGACGCGGACGACATCACCGCCACGTACTCGATCCGACTTCTTGATCGCACGTCCTGACGTGCGATATGTGATGGCACCTGCCTCGAAGAGTGGCTCGAGCGCATTGCGGGAGAGGCCCAACTCTCGTGCGAGAACCTGGTCGTATCGCATCCCATCGCTCGCCTCTGAGATGGCGATCTCGCGAAGATCCTCGCCTGAGCCGTCACTCATCGTCATCTCCGAAGGTCGCAAACGGCTTGATGTCTCGAAGGAGCAAGTAGGCGATCCAGAACCCCGAGCAAGTGATCGCGATATCTGCGACATTGAAGATCGGCCAATTGGGCAATTGGATGAAGTCGACGACATGGCCATGGAGGAATTGAGGTTCTCGGAAGATCCGATCGGTGAGATTGCCTAGGACGCCGCCAAGAAGCACGCCGAAACCGATCGCCCAGCGAAGGTCTGCCACTTTCCTTGCGAAGATGATGAGCCCGGTCGTGACAATCAGTGCGAAGACGGTAAGGAAGATGGTGAAGTTCGATCCGATATTGAAGGCTGCACCGCTGTTGGTCGTGTGATTGAATCGAAGGAGGTCGCCGATCACAGCAATTGGCGGGCGCCCATCAAGATATGTGACCACCCACCATTTGGAGGCTTGATCGAGACTCAGCAGCGATAGCGAGAGGAGCAGGATCGCTCTACGCGATCTCGCAAGTCTTTCCGCCAACTGCACGATAGCTTTTAGCGACGCTCTTCTTTGGCCTTGCACTTCATGCAGAGCGTGGCTCGCGGGAATACCTTCAATCGAGCCTTACCGATCGGATTCTGGCAATCCTCGCAATGGCCATATGTCTTGCTATCGATACGGCTCAATGCACGCTCAGTTTGCAACACCATATCTCGAGCGTTGTAGACCAAGGACATCTCATGTTCGCGCTCAAAGGTCTTCGTGCCGGCATCCGCTTGGTCATCGCCCGCGCCGATTCCATCTCTTTCGATCAATTCGTCCATCTCGGTTTCGATCTCGGCTAACTCCGCCTTCAATCGCACCAGATCCTTTGCAAGTTCGGCTCGGACTGCCTTCAACTCCGTCGCGGTCCATTGCTCATCGCCTTCGGAGGTGGCAACAGGAGTCGGGGCGCCCTTTATCGGCTTGAGTTGCGGCACCTTCTTGGTTGCAACACCCTTGGCATTCTGCTTTGCAGTGCGCGCTGGAGGAAGCATCAGAAGCTTCTTCTCCTCGACGACAGCCTCAGCATTGGATTCGACCTCGGGTTTGTAGACCGAAATCGTGGTCGCACCCTTAGCAGTGGTAGAGGTCAGCGCCGTCTTCGCCTTACCTCGAACGATGATCGGCTTTGATGCTGCGCTCTTCTTGATCGTTGGTTTCACAATCGGCTTGCTGCTCTTCGCTGCTGACTTCTTCGCCGACTTCGGAGCCGCCTTGGGCGCTGATTTCTTCACCGGCTTCGGGGCAGACTTCTTAGCAGTCGGCTTTGCCTTCTTGATCGCTGTCTTCTTGACTGTCTTCTTCGCTGTCTTCTTCGCAGGCACGGGCTGAGGGTAGTGGCATTGGTAGGCTTGCGCGAATGAGCGAGCGACAGTATCCGCAGCTCTCCCCCCATATCGACCTCCCGGCCGTCGAGCGCGGAATCCTCGATTTCTGGGACAGTCACGCGATCTTCGAGAAGTCACTCTCGTCACGAGAGTCAGGCGAACCATGGACCTTCTTCGAGGGACCTCCTACCGCCAACGGCATGCCGGGTACTCATCACATCGAAGCGCGTGTCTTCAAAGACGTATTCCCTCGCTTTCACACTATGAAGGGGCGCTATGTCAGGCGCAAAGCGGGATGGGATTGCCACGGATTGCCTGTGGAGATCGCAGTCGAAAAGGAACTTGGTTTCTCCGGTAAAGGCGATATTGAGAAGTATGGGATAGCGGCCTTCAATCAGAAGTGTCGAGAGTCGGTACAGCGACATGTCGGAGCATTCACCGATATGACGAAACGGATGGGTTTTTGGGTCGACTTCGACCAGGCCTACTGGACTATGTCTCCAGAGTATGTCGAAAGCATCTGGTGGTCACTCAAGGAGATCTGGAACAAAGGTCTTCTCGGTGAGGATCACCGCGTCGCGCCGTATTGCCCGCGTTGCGGTACCGGTCTCTCCGACCACGAACTCGCTCAAGGATATGAGACCGTCACTGACCCATCTGTCTACGTGCGATTTCCTGCGACCTCTGGGGAGTTAGCGGATCTCGGTGCGAAGTTCTTGGTCTGGACAACTACGCCTTGGACTTTGGTCTCTAACACAGCCGTCGCTGTCAATCCAAAAGTGGAGTACTTGGTCTTGGAACGCGAGGAAGATGGTGAGCGCCTCGTCGTCGCCAAAGAACTCGCCTCCGTCGTCGGTGAGCATCGTGTCCTCAAGAGCTATCTCGGATCCACCTTGGAGAGAGTCACTTACTCACGACCATTCGATCTCGTTGAGATCCCGGATGCGCACTACATCGTCCTTGGCGACTACGTCACGGTCGAAGATGGCACTGGACTAGTCCATCAATCCCCAGCGTTCGGCGCTGATGACCTAGCTGTCTGCCGAAGGTACGGTCTACCCGTCGTCAATCCAGTGCGTGGCGATGGCACATTCGAGAGCGCGATTCCATTGATCGGTGGACAGTTCTTCAAAGAGGCTGACAAGGCACTCGTCAAAGACCTGAAGAACCGTGAACTCCTCTTCAAGCACCTTCCTTACGAACACTCCTACCCTCACTGTTGGCGTTGCCACACTCCATTGATCTACTACGCACAGCCCTCTTGGTACATCCGCACTACGAAGATCAAAGAAGCGCTACTGCGTGAGAACGCCGCCACGGATTGGCATCCCGAGACCATCAAAGATGGTCGTTATGGTGATTGGCTCAACAACAACATCGATTGGGCGCTCTCACGGAATCGTTTCTGGGGTACACCACTGCCGATCTGGCGCTGTGAGAGTGGGGAGAAATCGCATGACATCTGCGTCGGTTCGCTCAAGGAATTGAGCCAACTCGCAGGAAGCGACCTTTCGAATACCGATCCCCATCGCCCCTATGTCGATGAGATCCAGTTCCCTTGCCCTCACTGCTCGTCGACAAGTGGATCCGCCATGCGACGCGTGCCTGAAGTGATCGACGTCTGGTACGACTCAGGCGCGATGCCTTTCGCTCAGTGGGGATATCCGCATCGTGAGGGTTCGAAGGAGATCTTCGACTCCGCGTATCCAGCCGACTTCATCTGTGAGGCGATCGATCAGACCCGAGGTTGGTTCTACACCCTAATGGCGATTGGCACTCTCGTCTTCGATCAATCCTCCTATCGAAGCGTCCTCTGCCTCGGACACATCCTCGACAAAGACGGTCGGAAGATGAGTAAGCACCTCGGCAATGTCCTGGAGCCGATGTCGCTGATGGACCAACATGGCGCAGATGCTGTCCGTTGGTTCATGCTCGCTGCCGGGTCACCATGGAGCGCACGACGCGTAGGTCATGATCTGATCTCCGAGGTCGTTCGAAAGACGCTCCTGACTTACTGGAACACAGTCTCCTTCCAAACTCTCTATGCGAAGGCCGCAGGATTCACTCCTTCCCAAAACGGAAAGGCTCCAGATAGCGCTCATCTCCTTGATCGATGGATCGTCAGTGAACTTCACCTATTGATCAAGCGGGTTGATGAAGCGCTCTCCCACTTCGACTCACAAGAGAGTGGTCGAGTGATCGCGGAGTTCATCGATCAGCTCTCCAATTGGTATGTCAGACGCTCAAGGAGAAGGTTCTGGGATGGTGACCGCGATGCGCTCGAGACCCTCCACTATTGCTTGGAGAACCTCACCCTCTTGATGGCGCCCATGGTCCCGTTCATCACCGAGCATGTCTGGCAGAACTTGATCACGACCGTAAAGGATGATGCCGCGGAATCAGTTCACCTCGCCACTTTCCCACTCTCCGATCCATCGTTGATCGACAATGACCTCTCGCGACAAGTCGCTCTCACTCGTCGACTCGTCGAGCTTGGCCGCGCTGCACGTGCCGAATCTGCGGTGAAGATCAGGCAACCACTCTCGCGCGCACTCATCTCCGCAAGTGGCTGGCAATCGCTTCCGGCAGAGTTACGTGATCAGATCTCAGATGAGCTCAACGTCCTTACCCTTGATGATCTTTCAGTCTCCGGCGATTTGGTAGATGTCTCAGTCAAGGCGAATTTCCGGTCGCTGGGTGCGAAATTTGGTGCCTCCGTCCAGGCGATAGCGAAGGCGATCCATGCCGAGGAAGCGGCTCAATTGGTGGCGGTCCTTCGCTCCAAGGGCTCGACCTCGATCGAATACAGCGATGTGAATGGCGCTCTGCAGAAAGCGGAGATCACCACCGAGGATGTGCTCGTCACCGAGACTCCTCGCGAAGGTTGGACTTACGCCTCAGCCCACGGCGAAAGTCTCGCTCTCGATCTTGCGCTGACCCCTGAGTTGATCGCACAGGGAATCGCCCGCGAAGCGATCCGCCTCATCCAAGATGAGCGTAAAGCGCTCGGATTCGACATCTCCGACAGGATCACCTTGGTCTGGAATGCGAGCGAAGAACACCTCGCTGCTATCACTGCGCACTCACATCACATCGGAGAGGAAGTGCTCGCGACCGAGATCAGACGAGATGCGACTCTTACTCTTGCCGACAATGAGATCGGGCTAGCCCTTCGGCTCGAACGCCAGAAGATTTCCTAGGAGTTCTCGCGCTGTCGATCAGATCGGCAAAGCGCGGATGAGAGGGATCACCAACCACTGAATCCCGAAAAAGAGCACGATGAAGGACAGGTCGAGAGCTACCGGCCCCAATCGCAATGGCGGCACGAAACGACGCACGAATGAAAGTGGCTTATCGGTTACGAGATAGACGATCTCAAGGATGGGAAGCAAGATCCCGCGTGGTCGCCATCCAGGTTTGAACATCCGGACATAGTCCAAGATCAACCTCGCAAGCAAAAAGAGCACGAAGATGTTGAGTATTTGGATGAGAAGAGAACCGAGACTCATCTGGACTTACTCAGCTCTGGTTGAAGAAGTCTGCAGAAGCAGCGGCTGCAGCAGACTTGTCTTCTGCGCTCACCGTAACGTTGGGTGGTGAGAGCAAGAAGACCTTAGAGGTCACACGTTCGATGGAACCGCTATGACCGAAGACCAGACCTGATGCGAAATCGATGATTCGCTTTCGTTCTGCATCGTCCATGTCGCTCAAGTTGATGATCACGGGATTGCCTTGTCGGAAATGCTCGCCGACTGTTCTCGCCTCGTTGTAGAAACGCGGATGGAGTGTGATGATCCGATCAAGGGCTGCACTCTGGGTCATACCAGGGAGTGGTTGTGAAGGTGCGACGCGAGTCGGTGTCACCGGCGTCGTGCTCGTCGTCGAAGTGACGGTACGAAGAGCAGGTCGTGGGGTTTCCTTCACAGCTACCTCTTCAGGCTCAGTGAGCCCGAGGTAATCGGTCATCTTTCGTAGGCCTTTGGACATAGCTGAATTTTATGTGTTTGGGGTCCGCTGGCCGAGGATTGAGCTACCGAGTCGGATATGTGTCGCG